>JAXDFS010000252.1:0-5181 GCA_034665465.1 Solirubrobacteraceae bacterium | reverse complement strand
CCATCCGTCTTCACAGGCAGGCGCCGCGCGCCGCCTGGTGCCGCCCACCGCACGCCGCTTCGACCTCTGACATCGATAGCAACCCGCGGGCCGGGCGCGTCAAGCCGGGCGGCACGGAGAGAGGAACGGCAATGGAACTGATCGTGGCGGCGGTGATCGTTGCGGGGGCGATCGCGTTCGCGTTCGGCTCCCGTCGCCGGCATCAGGCGCCCAGCGTCGCGTCTCCAGCCGCCACCGACGAGCTCGCCCGCCTGGAGGAGCGCGCGAGCCTGCGCGCCGAGGAGCTCGACCGCCGCGCGCGCGAGCTCGACGACCAGACGCGCGCGATCGAGGCCGAGCGCGAGCAGCTCGCGCGCCGCGTGCGCGAGCACGAGCAGGCGCTCGAGGCGATCTCCGGGCTCAGCGCCGGTCAGGCGAAGGAGCGCCTCATGCGCCAGGTCACCGACCAGGTGCGCCACGAGTCCGCCCGCCACATCCGCCAGATCGAGGAGGAGACCAAGCGCGATGCCGAGCGCCGCGTGCGCTCGATCCTGTCGGTCGCGATGCAGCGCCTCGCCGCCGGCCATGCCGCCGAGACGACGGTGTCGGTCGTGCATCTGCCGTCCGACGACCTGAAGGGGCGCATCATCGGCCGCGAGGGGCGCAACATCCGCGCGCTGGAGAACCTCACCGGCGTGGACTTCATCATCGACGACACGCCCAACGCCGTCGTCCTGTCGGCGTTCGACGGCGTCCGGCGGGAGATCGCGCGCATCACCCTGGAGAAGCTGCTCGCCGACGGTCGCATCCACCCGGCCCGCATCGAGGAGGCCTACTACCAGGCGAAGTCGGGGCTCGAGGCGCACCTGCAGCAGGCCGGTGAGGACGCCGCCTTCCAGTGCGGCGTCCAAGGCCTGGAGATCGAGATCGTCAGGACCCTCGGCCGGCTGAAGTTCCGCACGAGCTACGGCCAGAACGTGCTCGCGCACTCGATCGAGTGCGCGCAGCTCGCGTCGATGATGGCCGAGGAGCTCGGCGCCAGCCCGAAGACCGCGGCCCGCGCGGCGCTGCTGCACGACATCGGCAAGGCCGTCTCGCACGAGGTCGAGGGCCCGCACGCGCTCGTGGGCGGCGACCTGGCCCGGCGCCACGGCGAGTCCGAGGCGGTCGCGCACGCGATGGAGGCCCACCACAACGAGGTCGAGCCGCAGACCGTCGAGGCCGTCATCGTGCAGGCCGCCGACGCACTCTCCGGCGCCCGCCCGGGCGCGCGCGGCGAGTCGCTGGAGTCCTACGTCAAGCGCCTGCGGGCGCTCGAGCTCATCGCCTCGCGCCATGACGGCGTCGAGAAGGTCTACGCCATGCAGGCCGGTCGCGAGATCCGCGTCATCGTCGAGCCGACGGCGATCGACGACGACCGCGCGCTGCTGCTCTCGCGCGAGATCGCCCGCGAGATCGAGCGTGAGCTCGAGTACCCGGGGCAGATCAAGGTGACGGTCATCCGCGAATCGCGGGCGGTCGAGTTCGCGAAGTGAGCCGCCGTCGCGCGGGCCGAAGCCATACCGTTGGCGCGCGATGGCTCGGCGGTCCATGCAACGGTGTCGCGCGGCGGGCGCTGCCTGCTGCCTGCTCGCGCTGAGTGTCGGCGGGTCGACGGCGCGGGCCGCTGACGGGGACCCCTGGCTGGCGGGCCTCGCGAGCCGGCTGCGCGCGGACCCGGTCGTCGTCAGCGACTCGGTGTCGCGCGCCGTGTCGCCGCGCGAGGTCGCGCGGCTGCGCGCAGCCGTCCGTGCGATGCCGGTGCCCACGCGCGTGGCGATCCTCAGCGGGCCGTCGTCGGATCTCGAGGTCACGGGCCCCAGCCTGTTCGACCTGCCCCAGCTGCTCGCGGGCGCGATCGACCGCCCCGGCCTCTACGTGGCGGCGGACGCCGACGACGACATCCTCGGCCGCGTCCATCTGGCGGCGGCCGCCGTCCACCCGCGCGTCGCGCCAGAGGACGTCGAGGGCGCCGCGCTCGAGGACGTCGTGCCCGAGACGCGTACCGTCGCGCGGATTCTCTACTCGCTGCGGGTGGCCGCCACCGGCGCGCGCCCGCTGCGCGGTGCCGCCGAGCGCGCCCTCGCGGCCCAGAGTCGCGATCTCGCCGACGGTGGCGGCTTGAGCACGGCGGCCGCGCTGGCGATCGGGTTCGGCGGGGGTGGAGGGCTGCTCGCCTTCGCGATCCCGACGGCGGTGTGGTGGCGCCGGCGCCCGCGCCGCCCGCGCCCCGAACGCGTCCAACCGCTCGTCCGCGAGCCCGCTGCGCAGATCGCCGGCGAGGCGGGCGACGCCGTCGCGCGCCTGGCGGCGGCCATCGCGGCCGCGCAGCAGCCCGTCGACGCCGCGTTCGACCTCTACGCCGCCGCGTCGAAGGCCGACCGCGAGGCACGGTCGCCGATCGACAGCGTCGGCGCGCTCGTGCTCGCCCAGGACGGCGAGGACGCACTGGCCGGCCGGCCGCGCCGGCGCCGCTGCTTCTTCGATCCCGGCCATCGCGGCCAGACGGCCCCGACGCGCTGGCGCCGCGGCGACGAGGAGGCCGAGGTGCCGGCCTGCCCGCGCTGCACGGACGCGCTGCGGTCGGGCCGCGCGCCCGACACGCTCGGCGATCGCGGCAGGCCCTACTACGAGCGCGACACCGTCTGGGGCCGGACGGGCCTGGGCGCGATCGACGACGACCTCGCCGCGAAAGTCCTGGCCGGGCGATGATCGGGCGCGCGACGGTCGCCGGGATGCTCGCGGGTGCGCTGCTGGCCACCGTCGTCTTCGCGGACGCCGCGCGCGCCGATCGCCTCGACGAGGCCGGCGCAGCGCTGTCCAGGCCGGGCGTCTGGGTGGATCGCGACCTCACCTGGCTCGTCACCCCGCAGCAGGCACGCCGGCTCGATCGCCAGATCGGTCGGGCGCAGGTCGCGGTTCGTATTGCCGTCCTGCCGCGGGTGCAGGTCGACGAGTCCCGCGGCGACCCTCGAGCCATCGCCCGCGCGATCATCCGCCGCGCGGGCGGCGACGGGCTCTACGTGCTCGTCGACCAGAACGGCAGCGTGCAGTATGCGGCTCGCAACCTGCGCCTGGACCTGTCGGAAAGCTCGTTTCGCACAGGCCCGCAGCTTCAGCACCCGCCGGTGAGCCAGGCGCTCGCGGCGATCGTCCCGACCGTCCGCGCCGCGCGGCCCGCGGCGCCGGTCAGCTTCCTGCCCTTCGCGAGCCCGCAGGGCCTGGAGACGTTTCACCGCGCTCCGGACGAGGATCCGCTCGCGCTGATCGCGGCCGTCTTCGCGATCATCGGCGTGATCCTGGGCCTCGGTCTGTTCGTCCTGCTGCGGTCGATCGTCAGGGCCGTGGACGACGTGAGGGCGCGCGGGCATGTCTAGCGTCGCGCGCGGCCGGGCGATCGCACTGCTCGGCGCGCTGGCGTTGCTCGCCATGCTGCACGCCGAGCCCGCCGGCGCCGTCTCCAGCGTCGCGCCGGCGGCCCGCGGCCTGGCCGGCAGCCCGATCTACGTCGATCCCGCGGTGGCCGAGACGCTCGACGTCCCGTCGCGCCGGCGCCTGGCCGGCCTGCTCGCGCCACGCGATCCGCCGGTCTTCGTCGCCCTCGTCGCGTTTGCGCCGGGCGACGCGTTCCTCGGCGACGGCCCGGATTTCCTCACGGCGCTCGCCGGGCGCCTGCAGCGACGGGGCATCTACGTCACCTACGACGCCCGTGGGATCCTCTGGACCCGCGGCTACCGGACGTCGCAGGCGCTCGGCGACCGCGCCGATCAGGCGGCGCGGACCGTCGACCTGGAGAGCAGCTTCCACAGCCTGCCCGGGCCGCGGGTGGCGGCCTTCCTCGGCGCTCTCGACGACCCCGACCTGCCGGCACGCGAGGCGCGCGCCGTGGCGGCCTTCGAGAAGCGCACCGGAACGCCTCGGCCGCCGCTGCACGTCGCGCAGCCCGGGAAGGGCGGCGGCGGCATGTCGACGGGCGGCTGGATCCTGCTCGTCGCGGCCGCGCTCCTGCTCCCGGTCGCGGCGCAGCTGATCAGGCGCCGTCGCCGCGGCGCGCGGCCGGTCGACGACCGGCCCGTCCTGCCCGAGCGCGTCTTCTCGCTGGCGCGCGAGGCGTCGCGAGAGGAGCTGGCCGAGCGTGCCGACGCGATGCTGATCGCGCTCAGCGCCCTGATCGACGCGGCGCCGCGCACGGGTCGCACGCAGCGCGCGCTCGACGGCTACGAGGCAGCCGAGCGCGTGCTGGGGCCCGGCAGGCGCGACCTCCCCGACCTCGTGGGCGCGCTGGTCTGCATCGACCTCGCCCGCCACGCGCTGAGCGGCACGCGCGAGCTCGCGCCGCCGTGCACGTACGACCCGCGCCACGGCCCCGCGGTCGGTCGCGCAGTGCACGTGAAGGGCACGGAGCTGCGCCTCTGTCGCGCCTGCCGCGACGACGTGCGCGCCGGCCGCGAGGCGAAGGTCCTGCGCGACGGCAGCGGGCGCCCGTACTTCGAGGGCGACACGCCGTGGGCCGCGACCGGCTACGGCGCCTGGGGCGATCCGATCCGCGCGGTGCTCGAACGCCACTGAGCCGCCGCTACGCTCTCGGTCGATGAAGCGCTACCACGTCACGACCTTCGGCTGCCAGATGAACGAGCACGACTCCGAGCGGATGAAGGGCATGCTCGAGTCGCTCGGCTACGGCGAGGCGCCGGCGCCCGAGGACGCCGACGTCATCCTCTTCAACACCTGCTCGATCCGCGAGAAGGCCGACAGCCGCTTCGTCGCGCACCTCGGCCACGCCAAGCGCCTGAAGGCCGAGGACCCGCAGAGGATCATCGGCGTCGGCGGCTGCTGGGCGCAGTCGGTCAAGGACGACGTCTTCCGCCCGTTCCCGTTCGTCGACGTCGCCTTCGGCCCCGGCCAGGTCCACAAGCTCGCCGAGTTCCTGACCTCCGATTCGCTCACCGCGCAGGGCTACTTCGAGTTCGAGGGCTTCACTGGCCACCTGCCGGCCAGGCGCGCCCGCGAGTTCCAGGCCTGGGTGCAGATCTCGGTCGGCTGCAACTGCCGCTGCTCGTACTGCATCGTGCCCTCCACCCGCGGGCTCGAGGTCTCGCGGCCGTTCGACGAGCTCGTCGACGAGGTTCGCGGCCAGGTCGCCGATGGCGCGCGCGAGGTCAC
>JAXDFS010000251.1:0-4929 GCA_034665465.1 Solirubrobacteraceae bacterium | reverse complement strand
GTCGTCGGCGAGCGGCTCCTGGACCGCTCGACGCTGCGCGGCCGCGTCGCGGGCGAGGCGGCGATCCGCGCACGGCAGGCGGGCGTCCCCTGCCATGCGGTCGTCGGCGCGACCGCGATCGACCGTTTCGACGCCCGCATCCTGGACCTGCAGGCGATCTTCTGCGCACAGACGATCGCCGAGCTCGAGCACGCTGGCGAGGCGCTCGCGGCCTACCTCTGAGACGACCGAGGGCGGCCCGTAGGCCGCCCTCGATTCGTGCTCTGCGTCAGGCGGTGGCCTTAGCGGCGGACGCTGGCCTTGATCTTGTGGCTGTTCTTCGTCTTGGACACGACGCTGCCCAGGTAGCGGGCCTGCACGCGCAGCCTGCTGCGCTGGCGCGAGGACGCGCGGAACGTGGACGTCACCGTGTACGTGCACGAGCTGCGCAACTTCGTCGTCTTCGACGAGAGCGTCTTGCTGCCGGCGTAGAAGCGCACCCGGACCTTGCCGATACAGATGTTCTTCTTGCCCAGCGGCGTGAGCTCGGTGGCGAGCTTCAGCGTGCCCTTCGTGGTGCAGCGCACCTTGCCCTTGCTGCGGTGGCAGGTGGTCTTGACGCCCAGCGAACGCGCGGCCCGCGGAACGAACGGCGCCGGCTTCACCGGGGGGGCGACGACCGGCGGCAGCGGCGCCGGGGCGGGCGCTGCGTTCTCCGGCGTACCAGTGCTGTTGACCTTGACGGTGTTCAGCGAGCTCGGCTCGGCGGCGACCGGCTGGCGATCGGTGATCGCGTTGCGATCGACCGTGCAGGCCGCCGCCGCGGCGAGCACGCCCGCCGCGTCGAAGTGCACCGTGACCTTGTTGTCGGTCGCCTGCATGAAGGTGCCCGTGGTGCGGCCCCCACTCGCGTCGAGCAGCGCGAAGCCGCCCGCCGGCACGGCGCCGGTGGTCACCCGCTCGTCGAACACGTACGTCACGTCCGTGCCGGCGGGGGCGGCGCATCCCGTCAGCTCGGGTCCGCTCGTGAAGCCGGGCGTGTGGTCCTTGTTCTGGATCGGCGCCGCGGCAACGCTGCTGGTCAGCGTCGGGGTGATGGCGTCGATGGCGCAGCCGCTGTTGTCGTTGACGCGCACGACCTCGTCGTCCGAACCGGCACTGGCGGTCAGCTGCCCGAACGTCACGCGCACCGTCGTCGAGCTCTGCACCGACAGGGTGGTCCCCGCGAAGCGACCCGCGGGCGTGTCAGCTTCGCAGTTGGCGGCCAGGCCGGGCACCGAGGTGATGTTCTGGTCGTAGGTGAGGTCGAACGTCCCCTGCAGCGACGTGACGCGAGCGACCTTCACGAGGTCGGGCCGGCTGCTGGCCGGAGGCGCGCCGCCGGCTCCGGACGTCGCGGTCGCGACGTTGCCCTGGTCGACCTGGCCGGCGAGCGTCACCGCGTTGGGCAGGACGAAAACGCGCGAGGTCGCCGGCACCGTCGTGGCGAACTTGACCTTGACGGCGCGGTCTCCCAGCGTGGAGATGCTCGCGGCCGCGATCGGCGCGCCCGACGTGTTGTAGTAGCCGAAGCGCGTGACGTCCGGGGCGCCGGGCCCCGCCTGCGAGATCAGCTTGTCGAACGTGTAGGTCACCTCGTCGCCGCCGGCGACCGAGGCCACCGCGGCGCCGGTGAGGTTCGGGCCGCTGGTCTTGCCGGCGCCCGGCGAGACGTCGCCACCCGTGAGCGCTGCGGCGCCCTGCGGGCTGGATCCCGCGCCGCCACCGGCCGGCGTGACGGCGCCCGCCTGGGCCTCGAGCGTCGAGAACCCGGCGAGATTCGTGCCGGCGGGGAAGGTCAGGCTCGCGCAGCTGAGCTCTGCGGGAATGCTCGCCGCGCTCGCAGGAGCAAGTGGGTTGCCGGTCCCGGAGACATCGGTGCCGGAGACGGCGAACTTCGTCGCGTCAGCCGTCGAGATCGGCGAGTCGAAGCAGACCTTGACCTTCGGCGTGCCCGTGGCGTTGGTGACCAGCGGCTGGTCGGTGATGGCGGCCGAGACCAGGTCGGGCAGGCTCGTGACGGCCTGCACGCCGCCTCCGGCTGCTGCCGATGCTACGGAGGCCGCGGACATCGCGGCGATCACGCCAGACAGGACGCAAAATCCCGTCCTGCGTACAAAATGAGAGTTCACTTCACACCTTCCGGTTGTGGAATTGAAGCTCCCCGTCAGGCTCGACCGTTCAACGAGTCAGTTCGCCTGAGCGCTTCGTGTCAGTCATGTGCTGACCGACGACAGAGAGGACGGGCCGTCACTGGACTGATGAAGCCATTCATCAGATGTGCGACGAAAGTCCTGCACGATAATGTAGCACTTGATACCAACACCCACATTTCTGGTGCGCAGCGTGGCGCTCGCGCTCAGGCGCCCGTCGCCCGCGCACAGCGCCGCCCCAGCGCCCTGACCGCATCGACGAGCTCGGGCGGCTCGTGCACCTCGAAGGCGATGCCCAGCATGCCGATGCGCATCGCCAGCCAGTCCAGCGAGTCGTCGCTCGTGCGGTAGTCGCACGAGCCCTCGTCGATCGCCGTGACCGTGCCCCAGAGGTGCGGCCGCGCGCGGACCTCCTCGGCGGGCGCGTACAGCGTGAGCCGCGCGGCGTGGCGCATCGGCGCGCCGCGCAGGTTCGCCGCGACGTAGGTCGCCGGATCCTTCGCCGGCAGCGTGCGCGCAGTGAAGCGGGTGCCCGCCCCGCGCGGGCGCTGCAGGCGATCGACGCGGAACGTCCGCCAGTCGTCGCGGACGCAGTCCCAGGCGACGAGGTACCAGCGCCGGCCGAGGTTGACGAGGCTGTGCGGCTCGACGTGGCGCGCGCTCTCGCTCTCGTCGCGGCTGCGGTAGTCAAAGCGCAGGCGCTCGCCGTCGCGGCAGGCGCCGGCGATCGCCGTCAGCGCCTCCGGGTCGACCGTCGGCCCGCTCGCCGGCAGCGTCGTCAGGACCGACCCCAGCGCATTGACGCGGCGGCGCAGGTGCGCGGGCAGGACCTGCTCGAGCTTGACGAGCGCACGGATCGCGGTCTCCTCGATGCCGGTCACCGAGGCGCCGGCGGCTGTCCGCAGGCCGACGGCGATCGCCACCGCCTCGTCGTCGTCGAGCAGCAGCGGAGGCATCGCCGTGCCGGCGTGCAGCCGGTAGCCTCCGGCGGGCCCGGTGACCGCATCCACCGGATAGCCGAGCTCGCGCAGCCGCTCCACGTCGCGGCGGATCGTGCGCCCCGACACACCGAGCCGGTCGGCGAGCTCGCCGCCCGGCCAGTCGCGGCGCGTCTGCAGCAGTGAGAGGAGCTTCAGGAGCCGGCCGGAGGTCTCGGTCATGGCTGCCGAGGTTCTCAGAAGTTGCGGCCAGAAGCTGGCCTAGATCCTTCATAGGGTGCGCCGAATGACAACCAGATTGGAACCACCCATGACGAAACCGAGGACCGAGGCGGGTACCCAGCTCGCCGTCGCCCCGGACGCGCCGGCGATCAGCGTCAGCGGTCTGCGTAAGTCCTTCGGCGACGTCCGCGCGCTCGACGGCGTGGACTTCGATGTCGCTCCCGGGACGGTGCTCGGGCTGCTCGGCCCCAACGGCGCGGGCAAGACGACCGCGGTGCGCGTGCTGACGACCCTGCTGCGCCCCGACGCCGGCAGCGCCACCGTGGTCGGGCTGGACGTCGTCGCGCAGGCAACCGAGCTGCGCGAGCGCATCGGCCTCGCCGGCCAGTACGCCGCGATCGACGAGAACCTCACGGGCTTGGAGAACCTCGTGATGGTCGGCCGGCTGTATGGCATGACACGCGCTGCGGCGCGGATACGGGGCGCCGAGCTGCTGCACCGCTTCGACCTCGACGAGGCCGCGGGGCGACCGGCGAAGACCTACTCCGGCGGCATGCGACGGCGGCTGGACCTGGCGGCGGCGCTCGTCGCCAAGCCGCAGGTGCTGTTCCTCGACGAGCCGACGACCGGCCTGGACCCGCGCAGCCGCCTGAGCCTGTGGACGACGATCGAGGAGCTCGTCGCGGAGGGCACGACGGTCCTGCTGACCACCCAGTACCTCGACGAGGCCGACCGGCTCGCCGACTCGATCGCGGTCATCGACCACGGACGCGTGATCGCGAAGGGCACGCCGGACGAGCTGAAGGACCGCGTCGGCGGCGAGCGCCTGGAGATCCGCCTGAGCGACCCGGCCGCCGCGTCGCGCGCGATCGAGGCCGTGGCGCCGATGTCCGACGAGGCGCCTGCCGCCGACGGCGACACGGTCACCTTCACCGTGCGGGCGCGGACCGGCGCGATCGTCGAGGCCGTCCGCCGGCTGGACGACGCCGGCGTCGACGTCGACGACCTCACCCTGCGCCGGCCGACGCTCGACGACGTGTTCCTCGCCCTGACGGGCCACGCGGCCGAGGTCGCAGAAGACGAGACGGAGGTCGCATCATGAGCCGCCTGGTGTCGGACACGCTGGTCATCGCCGAGCGCAACCTCGTGCGCCTCACGCGCGCGCCCGACCTGCTGGTCGCGTTCACGATCCAGCCGGTCATGTTCGTGCTGCTGTTCGTCTACGTCTTCGGCGGCGCGATCTCCACGCCGGGGTACTCCTACGAGGACTTCCTGCTGCCCGGGATCATCGTCCAGAACATCGCCTTCGGCGGCTTCGTCACGGCGCTGGGCCTCAACGAGGATCTGCAGAAGGGGCTCATCGACCGCTTCCGCTCGCTGCCGATGGCGCGCCCGGCGGTGCTCGCCGGCCGGACGCTCGCCGACGTGGTGACGAACCTGCTGTCGGTCTGCACGCTGATCGTGACCGGGCTGATCATCGGCTTCTCCTTTCACGGCAGCGCGCTGGAGATCGCGGGCGGCTTCGGCATCCTGTTGCTGTTCGGCTACGCCTTCTCGTGGGTGTTCGCCCTGCTCGGGATGCTCGTCTCCTCCCCGGA
>JAXDFS010000250.1:0-7136 GCA_034665465.1 Solirubrobacteraceae bacterium | reverse complement strand
ATCGCCGGCAGCGCCTCGAGCTCGTCGGGGAAGACCGGGGAGTCGATGACGAAGCACTCCTCGCCGTTGCGGACGATCGTGCACGTCGTCTGCCAGACGCGGCTCGTCACGACCAGCACGTCGCGATGCAGGCCGACGACCCGCAAACGACTCCTAGAGCCCGAGGAGCTTGACCGCTTCGAGGAGGTTCTTGACCTCGGCGGTCGGCTTCTTCTGGCCCGGCTCGAGCGTCTCCTTCTTGCGGTTGACCCAGATCACCGGGATCTTGTTCTTCACCGCGGGCTCGACGTCGTGGTAGTAGCTGGCCGAGATGTGGACCCAGCCCTTCTTGGTGCCCATCCGCCGCGCGCACTCGGTGAAGTGCGCCATGTCGGGCTTGTAGGAGCGCACCTGCTGCGCGGTGACGACGAGGTCGAAGTCGTGCTGGATGTGGCGCCGCGTCTGACCCAGGAGCTTGTCGTCGATGTTCGAGATCAGGCCCGTCTGGTACTGCTTGGTGACCTTGTTGAGGTGGGGGTTGGTCTCCCGAAACGGCGCCCAGCGCTGGACGCTGTCGGGCAAAAAGCCCGAGCGCGAGGGCTCCAGCGGCCAGTCCAGGCGCTTGGAGATCTCGACGGCGGTCCGGCGCAGCACCTCGGCGTACAGCTCGTAGGAGCCGCCCTCGATCTCGCGCTCGATCTCGTGGAAGTTGGAGATGAGCTCCTCGCGGTCGATCGTGAAGCCGTCGCGAGCGGCCTCCTTCTGGAAGGCGTCGACGATCCCGGCCTCCCAGTCGATGAGGGTGCCGTAGACGTCGAAGGTGACAAGTGAGATCTGCTTGGGAAGCGCCATGGAACGGGCATGATCGCATTTCGCCTCCTCCGATAGCCTGGAGGCCCGTGGACCTCCTCGAGTACAAGGGCAAGCGCGTGCTGGCCCGGTACGGCGTCGCGCTCCCGGGGGGCAGCGCCGCCTCGACGGTCGACGATGCGGTCGCCGCCGCCGGCGAGGTCGGCTACCCCGTCGTCGTCAAGGCCCAGGTCAAGATCGGCGGGCGCGGCAAGGCCGGCGGGATCAAGCGCGCCGAGAACGCCGGCGAGGCGCGCGAGCACGCGGCGTGCATCCTCGGGATGGACATCCGCGGCCACACCGTCCACGAGGTATGGGTCGAGAACGCGACTGCGATCGCCGACGAGTACTACGCCGCGGTCGTCTTCGACCGCTCGGCGAAGGCCCCGCTCGTGATGCTCTCCACGCAGGGTGGCATGGAGATCGAGCAGGTCGCCGCCGAGCACCCTGAGGCGCTGGCGACGCTGCACGTCGACCCGCTGGTCGGCTTTCAGCCCTTCCAGGCGCGCCGGCTGTGCTTCGAGGCGGGCGTCGAGGCCGACGTCGTGCGCCAGGTCGGCGACATGCTCGCCAGGCTCTACGAGGTCTTCACCGCGGAGGACGCGACGCTCGTCGAGATCAACCCGATGGTCATCACGCCCGACCGCGAAGTCCTCGCGCTGGACGCCAAGGTCACGCTCGACGACAACGCGATGTTCCGCCATCCCGACAACGCGGCCCTCGATGACGCGACGGACGCCGATCCGCAGGAGGCGATGGCGAAGGAGCGCGGCCTGACCTACGTCAAGCTCGACGGCGACATCGGGATCTTCGGCAACGGCGCCGGCCTCGTGATGTCGACGCTCGACGTCGTCGCGGCGGCCGGCGGCGCGCCCGCGAACTTCCTGGACGCCGGCGGCGGCGCGAAGGCCGAGGCGATCGTGGCATCGGTCGAGGTGATCCTCTCCAACCCCAACGTGAAGGCCGTGCTGTTCAACGTCTTCGGCGGGATCACGCGCTGCGACGAGGTCGCCAAGGGGCTCATCGAGGCCTACGGGATCCTGCAGCCGACCGTGCCCTTCGTGGTGCGCCTGGACGGGACCAACGACGTCGAGGGCCGCAAGCTGCTCGCCGACGCCGCGTTGCCCAACGTCCATCCCGAGAAGACGATGGACAGCGCCGCCGCTCGCGTGGTGGAGCTGGCCCGCGGACGTTCGCCCGCATGAGCATCCTCGTCGGCACCGATACGCGCCTCGCCGTCTCCGGCCTGACCGGCCGCGAGGGCACCTACCACGCGCTCAACAACCGCCGCTACGGGACGAACCTCGTTGCGGGCGTCACCCCCGGCAAGGGCGGCCAGGACGTCGAGGGCGTGCCGGTGTTCAACACCTTCCGCGAGGCGGTCGCGGCGACCGACGCAAACACGGCGATGATCTTCGTGCCACCGCGCTTCGCCGCCGACTCGATCCTCGAGGCCGAGGACGCCGGCATCGCCACGATCATCGCGATCACCGAGGGCATCCCGGCGCACGACGAGCTGCTCGTCTACAACGTGCTGCAGCGCAACCCCGACGTGCGGCTGATCGGCCCCAACTGCCCGGGGATCCTGTCACCCGGCAAGGCCAACGTGGGCATCATCCCCGCGGCGTTCTTCAAGCCCGGCAACGTCGGCGTCGTCTCGCGCTCGGGCACGCTGACCTACCAGATCGGCAACGAGCTGGCCCAGAGCGGCTTCGGCAACTCGACGATCGTCGGCATCGGCGGCGACCCGGTCCCGGGCTCGTCCTTCGTGGACATCATCGCCCTGTTCGAGGCCGACCCCGAGACCGAGCTGATCGTCATGAGCGGCGAGATCGGCGGCTCGGCGGAGGAGGAGGCGGCGCAGTACATCGCGGCGCATGTGTCAAAGCCCGTCGTGGGGTACATCGCCGGCCTCACGGCGCCTCCCGGCAAGACGATGGGCCACGCCGGCGCGATCGTCTCGGGCTCCAGCGGCGGAGGCCAGGCGAAGATCGACGCCCTGGAGGCGGTGGGCGTGCGGGTCGGCCGGACCCCGACGCAGGTGGCCACGATCGCGATGGAGATCCTCGGCTCGTAGGCCCGGACGCCGGGGGGCGAGAACCACCCGCCCCGCGCCTAGAGTCATACGCATGCCGGCCACCACCGACCTCACGACCCGCGCGACCGAGCTCCTGCGCACCCTCGCGGGTCCGAGCGCAGACTTCCGCGAGCACCAGCTCGACGCCATCCGCGACCTCGTCGAGGACCGCGCCCGCGTCCTCTGCGTGCAGCGCACGGGCTGGGGCAAGTCGGCGGTCTACTTCATCGCGACCGCGCTGCTGCGCGAGCGCGGCGCGGGCCCGACGCTGATCGTCTCCCCGCTGCTGGCGCTCATGCGCAACCAGATCGCCGCCGCCCGGCGCCTGGGCATCCGCGCCCACACCGTCAACTCGACCAACCGCGATGCGTGGAGCGAGATCTCCGCGCTGCTGGAGGCCGACGCCGTCGACCTGCTGCTCATCAGCCCCGAGCGGCTGAACAACCCGCAGTTCCGGGCGCGGATGCTGCCGGCGTTCGCCGAGCGCGTGGGACTGCTGGTCGTCGACGAGGCGCACTGCATCAGCGACTGGGGTCACGACTTCCGCCCCGACTACCGGCGGATCGCCGAGATGCTCGAGCGGCTGCCCGCCGGCGTCGGCGTGCTCTGCACCACGGCGACCGCCAACGACCGCGTCGTCGCCGACGTCGAGGAGCAGCTGCGCACCGGGCACAGCGGGGCCCAGCTCGTCGCCTATCGCGGCCCGCTCGGGCGCTCGAGCCTGCGCTTCGAGGTCGTGGAGCTGCCCGGCCAGGCCGACCGCCTCGCCTGGCTTGCGACGCACCTCGAGGAGCTGCCGGGCTCGGGCATCGTCTACACGCTGACCAAGCGTGACGCCGAGCAGGTCGCGGCCTGGCTCACGGCGCACGGGATCGCCGCCGAGGCCTACACCGGCGAGATCGAGACCGAGCGCCGCATCGCCGTCGAGGACCGCCTGCTGGCCAACGACCTCAAGGCGGTCGTCGCCACGAGCGCGCTCGGCATGGGCTACGACAAGCCCGACCTCGGCTTCGTCGTCCACTACCAGGCGCCGGGCTCGGTCATCGCCTACTACCAGCAGGTCGGCCGCGCCGGCCGCGCGATCGAGCGCGCCGAGGTCGTCCTGCTGCGCGGCGCCGAGGACCGCCGCATCCAGGACTTCTTCATCGAGCAGGCGTTCCCTCGCCGCGAGTACGTCGACCGCGTGCTCGAGCACCTCGACAGCGTCGGCGCCGACGGCGCCTCGACGCCCGAGCTGACCGCGATGGTCAACCTCGGCAGCGGTCGCATCAACGCGATGCTCAAGGTGCTCGACGTGGAGGGCGCCGTCTCGCGCGACGGCAGCCGCTGGGTGCGCGAGCCGGGCGCCGACTGGGCCTACGACGCAGAGCGCTACGCGAACATCACGGCCCTGCGCCGCCGCGAGCAGGAGACGATGGCGAGCTTCGGCGCCGACGGGCGCTGCCTCATGCGCGCGCTGCAGGAGGAGCTCGACGATCCCGACCCGCAGGACTGCGGGCGCTGCTCGGTGTGCACCGCGCCGCTCTACGACGGGCCGCTGGATCCCGGCCTCGTCCGCGAGGCGATCGAGCATCTGCGCTCGCAGCCGCTGCGCCTGGACGCGAAGAAGATGGCGCCCGACGCCGACGGCCGCATGCGCAGGATCGCGCCGGAGCTCGTCCTCGAGGAGGGCCGGGCGCTCGCGCGCCTCGGCGACGGCGGCTGGGACCCGGTGCTGCGGGCGGGCCTGCTCGAAGGCCGCCTGGACGACGAGCTCGTCGACGCGCTCGCGCGGCTCGTGCGCGCCTGGGATCCGCCCGTCGGCTACGTGACCGCGGTGCCATCCGACCGCCATCCGGGCACGATCGACGACGCCGCGCGGCGGCTGGCGCAGGCGCTCGGGCTGCGCTTCCTCCCCCTCCTGCGACGCACCGGCGAGCGCCCGCCCCAGCGCGAGATGTCAAACGCCGCCCAGCAGGCAGCCAACGTCCGCGGCGCCTTCGCGGTCGTCGCCGATCCGCCGCCGGAGGGGTGCCTGCTCGTCGACGACGTGCGCCTGAGCGGCTGGACGCTGGCGATGGTCGGCGGGCAGCTGCTGCGCCGCGGCAGCGGCCCGGTCTTCCCCCTGGCGCTCGCAACCGCGTTCTGACGCGCGGGCCTCGCTCGCTATCGTCACGGGCCATGGCCTCGGACACCATCTCCTTCGCGCGCGGCGCCCCCTCGCTTGACATCGTCGACGTCGACGGCCTCCGCGACGCCGCCACGCGCGCCTTCACGAACGACCCGGGCGGCGCGACCGCCTACGGAACCAGCGTCGGCTACGTCCCGCTGCGGCGCTGGATCGCCGAGCAGCACGGCGTCGACGAGGCCCAGGTGCTCGTCACCAACGGCTCGATGCAGGCCGACGCGTTTCTGTTCGCGACGCTCGTCGGCCCGGGCGACACTGTCGTCGTCGAGAAGCCGACGTACGACCGCACGCTGCTGAACCTGCGCGGCCTCGGCGCCGACGTGCAGATGGTCGACCTCGAGGCCGACGGCATCGACACCGACCAGCTCGGCGCGCTGCTCGGCGGCGCGGGCAACTGCAAGCTCGCCCACGTCATCCCGAACTTCCAGAACCCGGCCGGCTACACGCTGTCGCTGGAGAAGCGCCGCGAGCTGCTCGAGCTCGCCCGCGAGCACGGCTTCACGATCTTCGAGGACGACCCGTACCGCCACATCCGCTTCAAGGGCGAGGACATCCCGACGATGCTCGAGATGGACGAGCACGACACGGTCGTCTACGCCTCGTCGTTCTCGAAGACCGTCTGTCCCGGGATCCGCGTCGGCTACCTCGTCGGGCCCCGGACGCTGATCGCGCAGATCCAGAAGCTCGCGACGAACACCTACATCTCGCCGAACATGGTCGCCCAGGCGATCGTGTACGAGTTCTGCGTGTCGGGCGCGATCGACGGCTCGATCGCGACGGTCAAAGCCGCGCTCGCCGATCGCGTCGCCAAGCTCGACACCGCGCTGCAGGAGCATCTCCCCGAGGCGCGCTACACCCCGCCCGAGGGCGGCTACTTCATGTGGGTGGAGCTGCCCGAGGGCACGAACGTCGATGCGCTCTTCGACGCCGCCAACGAGCGCGGCGTGGCCTTCGTCAAGGGCACCGACTTCCTCATGGAGGGCGGCGAGAACACGCTGCGCCTGGCCTACTCCGGCGTCACGGCCGACCAGATCGACGAGGGCATCCGGCGGCTCGCCGACGCCTATCGCTCGGTCAGCCCCGCCGCCGTCGCGTAGCGCTACCCGCGCACCGCAGACCAGTCCGTCCAGTCCGTGCGCCCGTCGCCTGCGCGCGGGCGGGCGGAGCGGACGGCCGCACCCGAGCGGGCGGGCTCGGCGCCGGGCACGAGGCCCGGGAGCGTCGAGGCGATGACGAAGCCGGACGCGACGACGATGATGTCCTTGATGACGTACTGACCCTCGAGCGTCGGGGCGTGGTGGGGGCCGGCGAAGAGGCGGCCGGTGAACAGCACCAGCGGCGCCAGGACGCCGATCAGCTGGCCGGCGAGCAGGTAGACGGCGACGCGCAGAAAGCGCCCGGCGATGAGCAGCAGCCCGATGATCGTCTCCAGCGTCGCGACGATCACGATCGCGATGTGGCCCGGGACGAGGTGGAGGCTCAGGGCGTCGGTCGTCTTGATCGTGAGCCCCTCGGCGGGGCTCACCCCGGGAAAGAACTTCAGGACCCCGAAGATCAGGATCACGAGACCGACGGCGACCCGCAGCAACGTGATGCTGTGGGCGCGGAGCACACGGTGTACGGCGGCATCGAGCGACTGAAGGGCGCGCATGCCCTCGACCTACCCGGCCCCTGGCCCTGCCTACCGCCGCTACTCGTGCCGGACGCCGTCGGGCGAGATGACGGTCACGCCGACCGTCACGTCCGGGACGCTGGTCTTCTTGGTGCGCGCGGGCCGCGGCGGGCGACGCGTGAAGCGCTTCTGCCACAGGCCGACGAGACCGAGCTTCCAGGCGTAGTAGCCCGTCTTGCCCGGCGTGATCGAGAAGTCCATCACGCGCAGGTGGCACAGCACGCGCTTGGTGAGATACAGCGTGCGCAGCACGATGCCCAGGCGCGGGTAGAGCTTCTGCGGCTCGTTGCTCGCGCGGACGCGGCCCATGAGCCGGTTCCACAGCCACGGCGGCGGGCGCCAGATGGCGATGAGGTACAGCATGAGGTTCGCGAAGCGCGGCGGGATCGAGA
>JAXDFS010000249.1:0-8536 GCA_034665465.1 Solirubrobacteraceae bacterium | reverse complement strand
GCCTGAGCCGCCGGGCACGACGACGACGATCAGCGGTGTCTTTCCGGGCTGCGCGCCGGGCGGCGTGCGCATGAAGCCGCCCTGCAGGTTGCTCAGCCCGGCGGCCGGGCAGCTCGGCGCGGCCTGGGCGGCGGTGGCCGTCTGCGCGGCGGTGGCCGACGACGAGCTGCTCTGCGCGCCGCAGGCCGCGACGAGCGCCGCGAGGGCCGCGACGATGACGATGCGCCGGCTCGCAGATGCCATCACAGCGCGCAGGCTACCCCGGTGGGCCGCCCGTACGCAGCGGTTGCGCGCCGGCGGGCTCACAGCGACGCGCCGATACGGCGGCCCAGCCATACGGCCCCGAGCCCGAGCGCCAGGCTTCCGGCCACGTTCAGCGCCGCGAGGCTGCGCCGGCCGTCGCCGGCGAGGCGCCGGCTGTCGAGCATCCAGGTGCTGAAGGTCGTGTAAGAGCCCAGCAGCCCGGTCGCCGCGAGCCGGCGGGCGTCACCGGTCAGCGCCGCGCCTGCGACGAGGCCGAGCACGAGCGAGCCCGAGACGTTGACGAGCAGGATCCCCCACGGAAAGCCGCGCCCTGCGCGAGCGTCGACGGCGGCGGCGAGCACGACCCGCCCGATCGACCCGAGGCCGCCGAGCAGCCCGATCCCGAGCAGCACCGGAAGGCTCACGGCTGCACCGCGCCTCGGCGCCGGACGATGCTCGCCGCGAACACGACGGCCGCCAGCCCGGCCGCGACGCTCGCGACGGCGTAGACAGCGGCGAGCGCGTAGTGCTCGCCGTCGAGCATCGTCAGCAGCTCGAGCTGCATCGTCGAGAAGGTCGTCAGCGCGCCGCAGAAGCCGGCGCCGACGAGCGCCCGCCTGCGGGACTCGCGCGGCAGCCGCGTCGCGACGTAGCCGAGCAGCAGCGCGCCGGCGACGTTCGCGAGGAACGTCGGCCACGGCCAGTGTCCGCCGTCGCGAGCGAACGCGTCGGCGAGCTCAGCGCGGGCGACGGCGCCGGCAAAGCCGCCCGCGAAGACCGCGGCGAGCTCGGATCGGTCCACGCGCACCGGCGCATTGTCGCGGCGGGGGGCGATGTCGCAGCAGGCGCACGGGCGTGTCGTGCGAAGTCAGGCTTGCCGGACCTCCAGCTGGACGGCAGACAATGTCGTCCGGTCGAAGGTCATGGGTTGCGAGATCTCGCATCCAATGGATGACACCACGCAATCATGGTGACGACGATAGCCCTGCCGTCAGGGGGACATATGGCTGACCATCGCTGTCCGACTCATTCGCCAGGAGGAACTCAGTGTCACGGATCGACAACCCCAATTCCCAGCTCTCGCGTGCGCCGCGGGAGCGTCGCCCGGCAGCAGGAGGCGGCCGTCGCCTGCGCAGGATCCAGGCGGTCTCGATGGCGGGTGCGGTGCTCGCGCTCGGCCTCGGCGCCGATGGCGCCGCTGCGGCGTTCGTCGATCCTCCGCCGATGCCCACGCTGCTGACGATGTTCCCCGACCGCGACTTCGTCAGCATCGAAGGCCTCCAGGGCAACACCGGCTACACGATCCGCGTCATCCGCAACGGCGTGACGATCGGCAGCGCGCACGGCTCCTCGGCCGCCGATGGCATCCTCGAGGTCAACCACCCGGGCGGGATCTGCTGGGAGGGGACGACGCCGAACATCCTCGCCCGCGATCAGGTCGTCGCCACGCGCGACGGCGATCCGCTCACCGACGGCGACGCCGGCACGCTCGTCGAGCTCTCGGGCACGCAGGCGCAGGAGGCCGGCAGCCAGGTCATCGTCCACGGGACAGGCCACAACGGCCCCGGCGGCACACTGGACCTCGGATCGATCGAGCAGCGCATCGTCAACCCTGACCTGCTCGCACTGGGCCTCAAGCGCGACCTCCGCGCGATCCCCGGCGGCGTCTTCCCCGACGGCGCGCTCACCGCCGATCCGGTCGATCCGGTCCTGAACCCCGATGGGGACCACTGGACGGCGACCTACGACGGGCTCGACGCCGACCAGCGGGCGGCGGCTGTCGCCGGGCAGACGCGCGTCCTGGGCTGGGAGCAGACCAACGCGGCGGGCGACCGCCTCGGCATCTCCATCTACGAGGTCGGCGAGGTCGGCGGCCCCGGCTTCGGCGGCTGCCCGGCAGGCTCGAACTACGCGGTGACCGGCAGCGACCGGCCCGCCGTCACGAAGGCGATGAAGGATGCCGCCAGCTCGCTGACGCTCAGCGGCGTGTCGCAGGGAGCGTCTGCCGTCGACGTCGCGCTCAGCGACGGGTCGACCGAGATCATCGAGCCCGCCTCCGTCCCGCAGCCTGCGACGGGCGCGCAGACGTGGAGCGTGACCTTCAGCGCGGCGCAGCTTGCGTCGCTGAAGGACGGGACGCTCACGGCGAGCGGCTCCTACACCGTGACCGATCCATCTGACCCCACGAAGACGACGAAGATCTCCGGCGTCTCCAAGACGATCGCCAAGGACACCGTCGCACCGGGCGATCCGGGCGCCACGCCCGCTCCCGGGACATACAGGACCAGCCAGACGATCGCGCTCACGGGCGCCGACTCGGCGGCGCAGATCCGCTACACCGTCGACGGGTCCGACCCGACGGCCGCCAGCGCGATCGCGTCCGGCCAGCTGCAGGTCACGAGCTCGATGACGTTCCGCGCGATCGCGATCGACCCGGTCGGCAACACGAGCGCGATCAGCGCGCTCACCTACGTGATCGACACGCCGGTCCAGGGCACCGGCGGTACAGGCGGCCCCGGCCCGGGTGCGCCGACGGGCACGAGCGCAGCCGGGACACCCGCCGCCGGCGCTCCGGCCGCGCCGGCGGCCGAGCCGGCTGCGGCCACGCCGGCGGCCGCCGCCGCTGTGGCGGCCTCGGCGGCGCAGCCCGCCCTGGCGCTCAAGCAGCTCGGGATGGCGCCGCGCGTCAAGCAGCGCCGGGCGCAGAAGCTCGGCATCCGGCTCGTCATGCGGCTGTCGGAGGGCACCGAGGTCGTCCGGATCCGCATCTACCGCAGGACCGCGAGCGGACTGAAGCTCGTCTCCGACGGCTACCGGGCGCCGAGCTCGACCGCCGGCCTGTACCGCGTGACGCAGAGCCACCTCGGGCTGCGCCGGCAGCTGCGACGCGGCAGCTACGAGGTCCAGGTGACGCCCGGATACAGCCGCTCCGAGCCCGGCCGGACCTCGCGGGTGCGCTTCGGCGTCGTCTGAGCGGCTCGGAAACCTGGACACAGCACGACCGCCGCCCGGATCCTCCGCGGGCGGCGGTCGTCTGTCCGCATATCGTCGTCGCGGGTCATCCTTTGGTCCTCCGATCGGACATCGGGGTGGTAGACCAGCGGACGACGTGCGAGGCGAGTAGCCGCACTCGTTTCATGCACGCTGTGCTCTGCTGATGAGACTTTTGTCCCCCCATGATCCGTGCACAGATTTTTTCCGCCGATCCGGGAGGCAGTCGTGCCACGCAGGGACACCGCAAGGATGCAGACGGGCGCAGGACGCAAGTGGAGCGCGACGGCTGCCGTCGTAGTCGGCCTCGCCGCGATGGGTGCCGCGCTGCCGTCCGCGGCGTCGGCCACCGCCACCTCCGGGGTCATCGCCGCGCTGCCGGACACCTCCGGCATGGAGCTCACGTACCCCAACGCTCCGAACTCGAGCCTGGCGATCCGGGAGCTCCGCGGCGGAGTGACCTTGAGCACTGCGACCGCGCACACCGACGCCACGGGCGCGGCAGCGATCAACGGCGGAGGGGCCGACTGCTGGCAAAACGTCACGCCGGACCTCCTGCCGGGCGACGTGATCGAGGTCACCGGCACCGACAGCAACGGGCCGATCCTCGACACGATGACGATCGGCGCCCTGACGTCCGACAAGCCCGTCCAGCCGGACCCGCTCGTCAACACCGTCCTGGTGCACGGCACGGCCGCGAACCGCCCGCCGGAGGCGCAGCTCGAGGCCAGGATCGTCGGCTCGTCGGCCGACAGGTTCGACGACCCCCGCGCCGCGCAGGCCGGGCGCATGCTGCGCGCCGGCGTGGGACTCGGCTTCAGCGTTCACTACGACGCATCGACCGGCGGCGCATGGACCGCGACCTTCCCCAACCTGACGGCCGCCGACGTCAACCGGGCGCTCAACACGATCGACTCACGCGCGGTCATCCTCGTGACGCTCAACGAGCTGACGATCTCTCAGAACCCCGTGCGGCGCGGCCCCGGGGCCGGCTGCACAGCGCCCTTCTCGCAGACCGCAATCACGTCGACGGACCACCCGTCGATCAACATCGCCAACGTCACATCGAACCTGGCCCTGTCGGGTGTCGTCCAGAACGGCGCCGCGGTCACAGTGGCCCTCAACGACCAGGATGCGAACACGCCCGCGGTCACGAGGCAGGCCGTCGTGACGCCCGGCACCGGCACGCAGACCTGGACGGCCAGCGTCCCGGCATCGGCCGTCGCGGGCCTTACGGACGGGACGATCACCGCGTCGATGACGCCGACCGGCGGCACGCTGACGATGGTCAAGGACACCATCGCTCCGGGCGCGCCGACCGCCAATCCCTCCCCCGGGACGTACGAGACGTCGCAGTCGGTGACGCTCGCCGCCGAGAACGGCTCCACGATCCACTACACCAACAACGGCTCGGCTCCGACGGCCGCCAGCCCCACCGCGAGCGGGACCATCTCGGTCACCTCGTCGCAGACGCTGAAGGCGATGGCGGTCGACCCGGCCGGCAACCCCGGCCCGATGGCTCCGTTCGCGTACACCATCACCGGGCCCCCGCCCCCGCCTCCGGCCCCCCCGACCCCCCCGACCCCGCCCGCGGGCGGTAGCGGTGGCGGTGGCGGCACGACGATCATCAACCAGACGATCCTCGGTCCCGGCGCGGCATCGACGCCTCCGGTGGTCGGTCCGGTCGCCGACCCGGTCGCCGCCGCCTCGTCGGCACGGCCCGCGCTCGCGCTCAAGCAGATCGGCCTCGCGCCGCTCGTCAAGCGCGCCAAGGCACAGCGCAACGGCATCCGCCTGAGCCTGCGCCTGCCCGCCGGCACCGAGATCATCAAGGTCAACGTGTACCGCAAGACCAGCAAGGGGCTGCTCCTGCTGTCCTCCGGCTACAAGGTCGCGCCGTCGTCCGCGGGCGTGTCCCACGTCGCACAGAGCCAGCCGGCCCTGCGCCGCCTGCTGACCAAGGGCAGCTACCAGGTCCAGGTCACCCCGGGATACAGCAAGTCCGAGATGGGCACCGGCGCGAAGGCCTCCTTCAAGGTCGTCTAGCTCAGACCCTCCAGTCACGCAGACGCGCCGTCCGGCTCACGCCGGGCGGCGTTTTGCGTTCTGGAGCGTGCGCGGCCACGTGCTCGCGTACGAGCTGCGCCGAGCGCTGCGGCTGCTCCCAGAAGAACAGGTGCCCGGCGCCGTCGAGCAGCTCCAGCCGCGCGCCTGGGATCAGCGACGCGACGAGGTCGCCGTTGACCGCCGCCAGCATCTGATCGGCGGTGCCATGGATCACGAGCGTGGGGACCTTCAGCTCGCGCACGCTCGCGTAGCTGTCGTGGGCGACGACAGCCCCCTGCTGGGCCATCAGCAGCGGGATGTCGGGCGGGTGGCGGCCGGCAGCCCGGACGAACTCCTCGTAGTTGGCGGGATCGGCTGCGAAGCCGGCCGACACGACGAACCCGAAGCCGGTGCGCAGCATGCGCGCCTGGTCGCCTGACAGGACGGCGGCCGTCAGCGCGCGGATGACCGCCTGGTCGGTGCTGCTGGACTGCGTGCCGCCACAGGAGGTGCAGCCGAGCGTGAGCGAGCGCACGCGGCCAGGCTGCGCCAGTGCCAGCTCCTGGGCGACCATGCCGCCCATCGAGATCCCGAGCACGTGCACGCTGTCGAGCTCGAGCGCGTCCAGCAGGGCGAGCGCGTCGGCGGCGAGACCGGCGGTCGTGAGGTCGTCGTCGCGGCCGAGCGCTGCGCTGCGCCCGGCTCCGCGGTTGTCCATCAGGACGAGCTCCAGGTCGCGCTCGAGCTCGGTGAGAAACGGCTCGCCCCAGTGCAGGCTGTTGGCGCCGAGGCCCTGGATGAGCAGCAGCGGCTCCCCCGCGCCGCGGCGCTCGTAGTACAGCTCGGTTCCCGCGACGGCGACTCTCGGCACGCGCGAAACGCTAGTGGCTGGGTACGCTCGGTCCCAGGATGCCCACCGAGACCCAGACAGCACGGCTGCGCACGCTCGACGACCTCGGCGACGTCGCCGGCAGGCGCGTGCTCGTGCGCGTGGACTTCAACGTGCCGCTCGTCGACGGGGCCGTCGGCGACGACACGCGCATCCGCCAGGCCCTGCCGACGCTGCGCGCGCTGCGCGAGCGCGGGGCGCGGCTGCTGCTCGTCTCGCACCTCGGCCGGCCCGACGGCCCCGACCCGGCGCTGTCGCTGCGGCCCGTCGCAGAGCACCTGTCGAAGCTGCTGGAGCTGCCCGTCGAGCTCGCGGAGGACCTCGACCACGTGCCCGACGGCGACGTCGTGATGCTCGAGAACATCCGCTACGAGCCGGGCGAGACGGCCAACGACCCGGCGCTCGCGGCGCGGCTGGCCGCGCTGGCCGACGCCTATGTCAACGACGCCTTCGGCTCCGCCCACCGCGCGCACGCCTCGACCGAGGGCGTCGTGCACCACGTCGAGCGCTCGGCCGCGGGACTGCTGCTGCAGCGCGAGTTCGAGACCTTCACGACGATCCTGCGCGCGCCCGAGCGCCCGCTCGTGGCAATCCTCGGCGGCGCGAAGGTGACCGACAAGATCGGCGTCATCAGGCGCTTTCTGGAGATCGCCGACGCCGTGCTCATCGGCGGTGCGATGAGCTATCCGTTCATCGCCGCACGCGGCCAGCCGGTCGGCGACTCGCTCTGCGAGCCCGCGGGGATCCCGGTCGCGCGCGGGCTGCTCGACCAGGTCGCGCCCAAGGGCAAGCTGCACCTGCCGGTCGACCTGATCGTCGGCGACGGGTTCTCCGTCGACGCCCGCGCGCGCACGGTCGACTTCGGCTCGATCGAGGACGGCTGGGAGGGCATGGACGCCGGGCCGCGCACGCGTGCGGCCTACGCCAAGCTGATCGAGGCCGCCGGCACGGTCTTCTGGAACGGCCCGGTCGGGGCCTTCGAGCTCGAGCCGTTCTCCGCAGGCACGCGCGCGATCGCCGAGGCCGTGGCGCGCACGCAGGCGCTCACGGTCGTCGGCGGCGGCGACTCGATCGCCGCGCTGACCAAGTTCGGCCTCGAGGACGCCATCACGCACGTGTCGACGGGCGGCGGCGCCGCCCTGGAGCTCATCGAGGGCCGCGAGCTGCCGGGGCTCGTCGCGCTGACGAGCTGAGCTCATGGCACCGATCGCGATCATGCTCGTCTCCGGCAGCCTGCGGGCCGGATCGACGAACACCGCCGTCCTGCGGACTGCCCAGACGATGACCCCCGAGGGCATCGTCACGCTCCTCTACGACGGGCTCGGCGACCTGCCGCACTTCAACCCCGACGACGACGTCGACGGCGAGCCGCTGCCGCCCGCTCCCGCGAAGCTGCGCGCGCTGCTGGACGAGAGCGACGCCATCCTGTTCTGTACGCCCGAGTACGCCGGCGACCTGCCGGGCTCGTTCAAGAACCTGCTCGACTGGACCGTCGGCGGCGGGACCTACGAGAAGCCGGTCGCCTGGGTCAACGCCTCCGGCGCGCCGACCCGCGCCGCCGGGGCGCACGACTGCCTGCGCAAGGTCCTGACCTACACGAACACCGACATCGTCGAGGGCGCCTGCGTGCGGATCCCGGTCGCCCGCAACGCCATCGGGCCCGACGGGCTCGTCTCCGACCCCCGCGTGCGCTCGGGCCTGGCCTGGGTCCTGACGTCGCTCGCCGAGCACGTGCGCGCCCGCCGCCGCGAAGAGCAGGAGCGCGAGCGCTACGGCGCGTAGCTCGCGACCCCCGGCGGCCGCCGACGTCGTCGCGGCGGCAGCCGTCGCGGCAGTGCTCAGCGGCGTGCCCTCGACCGCGCACGCACTGCTCACCGGGGCCGATCCGCTCGAGGCGTCGATGGCCGCCGGCACGCTGCTGTTGCCCCGCGAGCAGCGCCGGCTGCCACTGCTGATCGCCGCGGCTGTCGCGCACGCCGCCCTCAGCCTCGGCTGGGCCGTCGTGCTGGCCGCGGCGCTGCCGCGCCGGCGCGCGATCCCCGCCGCCGCGGCGGCCGGGCTGGCGATCGCCGCGCTGGACCTCGGCGTCGTCGGCCGGCGCTTCCCGCGGATCCGCGCGCTCGCGTTCGTGCCGCAGATCCTCGACCACGTCGCCTATGCCGTGACGGTCGCCGCGGTGCTCGACCGCCGGCGCTAGGCGGTCACGAGCGACGCGTTGAGCGCGTCGAGCACCGGCAGCAGCGGCGTGAAGCACATGAACTGCGCCGGCCCCACGACGATGACGGCGATGCCGACGGCGCGGACGCTGCCGTCGGGCCGCGGCGCCGTGTAGACCGCCGAGCCGCTGTCGCCCTCGCGGGCGCGGAT
>JAXDFS010000248.1:0-5765 GCA_034665465.1 Solirubrobacteraceae bacterium | reverse complement strand
GCTGTTTCAGGACCCCGAGACGCAGGTCGTGCTGTCGACCGTGCGCGCCGAGCTCGCGCTGCCGCTCGAGAACCGCGGCCACGGCGCCGCCGCAGTCGCGCGCGGGGTCGAGGAGGCCGCGCTCGCGCTCGGGATCGGCGACCTGCTCGACCGCGCGACGCACGAGCTCTCCGGTGGCGAGCTGCAGCGCGTCGCGCTCGGCGCGGCGCTGGCCGGGCGCCCGCAGCTCGTGCTGCTCGACGAGCCGACCTCGCAGCTGGACCCGGTCGCGGGCGACGAGCTCGTCTGGCTGCTGCGCCGCCTTAACGAGGAGTGGGGCACGACGATCGTGCTCGTCGAGCACCGCCTGGAGCGCTGCTTGGGCGCCGCCGATCGCGTGCTGGCCTTCGCGGACGGCGCGGTGGCCTGCGACGAGCCTCCGCGCGGCTTTTTGGACTGGGCCGCCCAGCGCGCGCCCGCCCTGGCGACGCCCGGCGCGCGGCTGTTCGCGCGGGCGGGGCTGCGCCCGGCGCCCAGCGGCGTCAAGGAGGCGCGCGCGACGCTGCGTGCCCACGGCCTGCTCGACGCGGTCGCGCCGGCGCCGGCGCCGGCGCCGGCGGCGGTCCCGGCGTCCCGGCCCGCTCTCGGAGGCCTGCGGCGCCGCCGCGCGCGCTCGGGGCCGGCCCCGGCGCTCGCCTTCCACGGCGTCTGGCACGAGCGCTCGGGTGGCCGGGCGGTGCTGCGCGGCATCGATCTCGCGCTCGCGCCGGGCGAGCGCGTCGCGCTCATGGGCCGCAACGGCGCCGGCAAGTCCACGCTGCTGCGCCACGCCAACGGCCTGATGTCGCCTACCCGCGGCAGGGTGCAGGCCGGCGGCCGCGTCGCGCTGCTGCTGCAGAACCCCAACGACTACTTCCTCGCCGAGACCGTCGGCGAGGAGGTCGACGCGGCGGCGCTCGAGCGCGCCGGCCTCACGGCGCTCGCCGGCCGCCATCCGCGCGACCTCTCCGGCGGTGAGCGCCAGCGCCTCGCGCTCGCGATCGTCTCCGGCGGCGAGGCGCCCGCAGCGCTGTGCCTCGACGAGCCCACGCGCGGGATGGACCGCGCCGCCAAGGGCGACCTCGGCGCCGACCTGCGCGCCGCCGCCGCGGCCGGCAGCGCGATCCTCGTCGCCACCCACGACCCGGAGTTCGCGGCGCTGACGGCCGATCGCGTCGTGCTGCTGGCCGACGGTCGCATCATCGCCGACGGGCCCGTCGGGGAACTGCTCAGCGGCGGCTGGTACTTCGCCACCGAGACGGCGCGGATCGTCGACGGCGCGCTGCTGCCCGAGGACGGCGCCGAGCTGCTGCGCGCGCGCATGACGCTGGTGGGGCACCCGTGAGCAGCGCCCTCACCTGGCAGCTGGCGTCGTTTTTGATGCTCGCGCTGGCGCGCGGAGCCGGCTTCGCCTGGTACGAGCGCGCGCGGCCGTCGGCGAAGGTGCTGGCGCTCGTGGCGACGCTCGCCGCGCTCGCCGCGCTGGGCCGCGTCGCCTTCGCCGCACTGCCGAGCGTCAAGCCGACGACCGACATCGTCCTGATCGCCGGCTATGTGCTGGGCGGGGCGCCGGGATTCGTCGTCGGCGCGATCGGTGCGCTGGCCTCCAACGTCTTCTTCGGCCAGGGCCCGTTCACCCCCTGGCAGATGGCCGCGTGGGGCGGTGTCGGGCTGTTCGGGGCCGGGCTGGCGCGGGTCTCCGGGCGCGAGCTGGGGCGCTGGCCGCTGGCCGCGGCGTGCGCGTTCGCGGGGCTCGCCTACGGCGCCTTCCTGGACCTGCACCTGTGGGTCCTGTACGCCGGCGAGCACTCCTGGGCCGAGTACCTCGTCATCGGTGGCCGCGGCGTGCCGTTCAACGTCGCCCACGCGGGCGGCAACCTCGTCTTCTGCCTGGCGTTCGGGCCGTTGCTCGTCCGCGCGCTGCAGCGCTACCGCGATCGCCTGGAGGTCGTCTGGAAGCCCCTGCCGGCCGGGACGGGTGCGGGCGCCGGCGCGATCGTGGTCCTGGCGATCGGGCTCGCCGCGCTCGGCGCGGGCGCCGACGCGCGCGCCGCCGGCAGCGCGCAGGCCCGGGCCGTCACCTACCTGGCCGGCGCGCAGAACCCCGACGGCGGCTTCGGCCCCGACCGCGGCCGCGCCTCCAGCCAGCTGCACACGAGCTGGGCCGTGCTCGGCCTCGCCGCGGCGGGCCGCGACCCGCGCCGGCTGCGCAAGGGCGGCCGCTCCCCGGTGGACTTCATCGTGCGCGGCATCGGCCAGGTGCGCGCGACGGGCGACGTCGAGCGCACGATCCTCGCGCTCGCGGCCGCCGGGCGCTCGCCGCGCGCGGTCGGCGGCCGCGACCTCGTGACCGAGCTCGTGCGCAGGCGGCGGGCCAACGGCTCCTTCGGCGGGCTCGTCAACCAGACGGCGTTCGCGATCCTCGCCCTGCGCTCGGCCGGGCGCCCGGCCGGCGACCGGACCGTCCGCGCGGCCGCGGGCTGGCTGGGCTCCCAGCACAACGCCGACGGGGGCTTCAACTTCTCCGGGCGCGGCGCCACGAGCGGGATCGACGACACGGCCGCCGCGCTGCAGGGGCTCGTGGCAGCCGGCAGGCGGCGCTCGAAGACGGTTGCGCGCGCGGCGTCGTTCCTGGCCGTCCGCCAGAACGCCGACGGCGGGATGCCGCTGGAGCCCGGCGGCGAATCCAACGCCCAGTCCAGCGCCTGGGCCGTGCAGGGGCTCGTGGCAGCGGGCCGCGACCCCGAGCGCGTGCACCACGGCGACTCGCGTTCGCCGCTGGGCTACATCCGCTCGCTGCAGGGCTCCTCGGGGGCCGTCCGCTACTCGCGCAGCAGCCTCCAGAGCCCGGTCTGGGTCACGGCCCAGGCGCTGACGGCGCTCGCGCGCAAGCCGTTCCCGATCGGCTGAGCGGACGGCGACCGTGTCGATACACCGTTCCGCAAAGGCGATCGGATAGGTTCCGCGCCTATGCAGGTCGGAGTCCCCAAGGAGACGGTCGAGGGCGAGCGCCGCGTGGCGCTCGTGCCCGAGGTCATCCGCAAGATGGCCGCCAAGGGCTTCGAGGTCATCGTCGAGCCCGGCGCCGGCGAGGAGGCGATGCTGTCCGACGAGGCCTATGAGGAGGCCGGCGCGACCGTCGGGGAGGGCGTCTGGGACGCCGACGTCGTCGCCAAGGTCGCCGCCCCGACCTCCGAGGAGATCGCCAAGCTCGGCACGGACACGGTGCTCGTCGGGTTCCTCGGGCCGCTGTCGAACCCGAAGACCACGAGCGCGCTTGCCGAGGCCGGCACGACCTCCTTCGCGATGGAGGCGATCCCGCGGATCTCGCGCGCACAGGCCATGGACGCGCTCTCCTCGCAGTCCAACGTCGCCGGCTACAAGTCGGTCCTGCTCGCGACCGAGCACCTCGGCCGCTTCCTGCCGATGATGATGACCGCCGCCGGGACGGTCCCGCCGGCGAAGGTGCTCGTGCTCGGCGCCGGGGTCGCGGGCCTGCAGGCGATCGCCACCGCGCGGCGCCTCGGAGCCCAGGTCACCGGCTACGACGTGCGCGCCGCCGTCGCCGAGCAGGTGCGCTCGCTCGGCGCGATGTTCCTCGAGCTGGAAGCCGGCAAGGGCGCCGAGGGCGAGGGCGGCTACGCCCGCGAGCTCACCGACGAGGAGAAGCAGGCCCAGCAGCAGGAGCTCGCCGACAAGATCGCCACCTTCGACGTCGTCATCACGACCGCGCTCGTGCCCGGCCGCCCGGCGCCGCGCCTGGTCACGGCCGAGAGCGTCGAGAACATGAAGCCCGGCAGCGTCATCGTCGACCTCGCGGGGGAGACGGGCGGCAACTGCGAGCTGACCGAGCCCGGCAAGGTCGTCGTCAAGCACGACGTCACGATCGTCTCGCCGCTGAACCTCGCCGCCTCGATGCCCGAGCACGCCTCCGCGCTGTACGCGCGCAACGTGCAGTCGCTGCTGGAGCTGCTCGTCGACGACGAGGGCGCCCTGAACCTGAACTTCGACGACGAGATCGTCGCCGGCGCCTGCATCACGCGCGGGGGCGAGATCGTCCACGCGGCGGCGAAGAAGACCGTCGACGCGGCGGCCGGCGAGCCCGCAGCCTCCAAGCCCGCGCCGGACCCCGCATGAGCCTGCTGACGGAGATCGCGATCCTCGTCCTGGCCGCCTTCGTCGGCTTTCAGGTCATCTCGAAGGTCCCCAACACGCTGCACACGCCGCTCATGTCGGGCACGAACGCGATCCACGGGATCGTGCTGCTCGGCGGTCTCGTGGCGATCGGCCATGCGGACGGCTTCCTCAACAAGCTCGTGATCGTCATCGCGATCGTGTTCGGCACGATCAACGTCGTCGGCGGCTTCCTCGTGACCGACCGCATGCTGAGCATGTTCAAGCGCAGGCCCGAGCCGCCGCCCGAGGCGGCGGCAGCGCCCGAGGCCGCGCCGCCGCCGCCCGCGCCACCGCCCGCGCCGAAGGAGGGCGACGCGTGATCGCGACGGCCTTCTTCCAGGACCCGGACTTCATCAACGCCTGCTATCTCGTCGCGTTCTCGCTCTTCATCATGGGCCTGGCGAAGCTCACGAGCCCGACGACGGCCGTCCAGGGCAACAAGACCGCCGCCGTCGGCATGGCGATCGCGGTCGTCGCAACCCTCCTCAGCCCCGCCCTGAGCGCAGGCGACTTCGTCCTGATCGCGATCGGGCTGGCGATCGGCACGGCGGTCGGCGTGCCCTCGGCGCGCAACGTGAAGATGACCGCGATGCCGCAGATGGTCGCGCTCTTCAACGGCGTCGGCGGCGGGGCGGTCGCGCTGATCGCGTTCGCCGAGTTCCGCCAGCTCGGCGGCGACCTGTCCGCCGACCTCGCGGTCGGCGTGCCGCTCGTCTTCGCGGCGATCATCGGCTCGATCTCCTTCTGGGGCTCGAACATCGCGTTCGGCAAGCTGCAGGGCCTGATCACCGGCAGCCCGGTGAAGATCCCGGCCGGGCTGTTCGTGAACATCGGGCTGCTGCTCGTGGCGGCCGGCTCGGGCCTCGCGATCCTGCTGGGCTCCAACAGCCTGGGGCTCTTCGTCCTGGTCCTCGTCGCGGCCGCGATCCTCGGCAACCTCGCGGTGCTGCCGATCGGCGGCGCCGACATGCCGGTCGTCATCTCGACGCTGAACGCCTTCACCGGACTGAGCGCCGCCGCCGCCGGCATCGCGCTGGACAACACCGCGCTGATCGTCGCGGGGATGATCGTCGGCGCGTCGGGCACGATCCTGACCGACCAGATGGCGAAGGCCATGAACCGCTCGATCGGCTCGGTCCTGCTCGGCGGATTCGGCGGGGAAGCCCCTGCCGTGGAGGGCGGGGGCGGCGAGACGGGCGGCACGGTGCGCTCCACGAGCGCCGCCGACGTCGCGATCCTGCTCGCCTACGCGCGCCAGGTCGTCGTCGTGCCCGGCTACGGGATGGCGGTCGCGCAGGCCCAGCACGCCGTGCGCGAGCTGTCCAAGGCGCTGGAGAAGAAGGGCATCGAGGTGAAGTTCGCGATCCATCCCGTCGCCGGGCGCATGCCGGGCCACATGAACGTGCTGCTCGCCGAGGCCGACGTGCCCTACGACCAGCTGCGCGAGATGGACGACATCAACCCCGAGTTCGGGCGCACCGACGTGTCGCTCGTCATCGGGGCCAACGACGTCACGAACCCCGACGCGCGCCTGAAGCCCGACTCGCCGATCTACGGCATGCCGATCCTCA
>JAXDFS010000247.1:0-2763 GCA_034665465.1 Solirubrobacteraceae bacterium | reverse complement strand
CCGCGTCGATGCGATCGACCAGGCGCTCGAGCGCGCCGACCAGATCGGCTGCCGCGCGCGTCGCCTGGCCGTCGGCGGCGCGTTCCACTCGCCGCTCATGGCCCCGGCGGCCGACGCGCTGCGCCAGGCGCTGGATGCGACCGCCTTCCAGGAGCCGGCCTTCCGCGTGCTCTCCAACGGCAGCACCCGGCCGTTCGCCGACGTCCGCACCGAGCTCGCCGAGAACCTGCTCAAGCCCGTGCGCTGGCGCGAGACGCTCTTCGAGCTCGACGCGATGGGGGTGACGGACTACGTCGAGTGCGGCCCCGGCGCGGTCCTCAAGGGCCTCGTCAAGCGGACCCTGCGGTCGACGGAGCGCCGGCCCGCACGATGAAGGCGGGCGTCTTGGGGATCGGCTCGGCCCTGCCCGAGCACGTCGTGACGAACGCCGACTTCGCGGCCTATCTCGACACGAGCGACGAGTGGATCCAGCGCCGCACCGGGATCCGCGAGCGACGTCATCTCAACGGGTCGCACAGCCTCACCGATCTCGCGGTGACGGCCTGCAACGCCGCGCTCGCCGACGCCGGGCGTGAGGCCACCGACGTCGAGCACGTGATCGTCTCCACGCTCACGCCCGACCGCCTCATGCCGGGCCTCGCTCCCGGCATCGCCGACCTGATCGGTGCCAACGGCGCCGGCGCGATCGACGTCAACGCCGCCTGCTCGGGATTTCTCTACGCGCTCGACCAGGCCGCGGCGCTCGTCGAGTCCGGGCGCTGCAAGCTCGTGCTCGTCTGCGCCGCCGAGGCGCTGAGCCGCATCACCGACCGCAACGACCGCGGGACCGCGATCCTGTTCGCCGACGGCGCCGCGGCCGTCGTCGTCGCCGGCGGCGACCTCGCGCTCGGCTGCAGCCCGTTCGTCCTGCGCTCCGACGGCGTCCACGGAGACCTGCTCTACGCCAGCTCCGACGAGCGGCTGCTGCGGATGGAGGGCCAGGAGGTCTATCGCCACGCCGTCGCGCGGATGGTCGAGGCCACCGCCGAGGCGCTGGTGCGCGCGCGCATGACCGTCGACGACATCGACCTCTTCGTCGCCCACCAGGCCAATGCGCGGATCATCGAGACGGCGGCCCGCCGCCTCGGGGTGCCCGACGAGAAGGTCGTCATCAACGTCGACGTCGTCGCCAACACGTCGAGCGCGTCGATCCCGCTGGCCCTGCACCAGGCCGAGCGCGAGGGGCGCCTGAAGCCGGGCGCGACCGTCGCGCTCGCGGCCTTCGGCGCGGGCTTCGTCTGGGGCGCCGGCGTCATGGGCTGGAAGGAGCGCGTGCATGCCGCGGCCTGACAGCCCCGTCGCACTCGTCACCGGCGGCTCGCGCGGGATCGGCCTGGCGATCGCCGAGCGCCTGACGCAGGACGGCTTCACGGTCGCGACGCTCGGGCGCACGAGCGGCGACGTGCAGGCCGACGTCGGCGACGCCGCCTCCGTCGAGGCCGCCTTCGGCGAGGTGCGCGAGCGCTTCGGCCCGGTGCTCGTGCTCGTCAACAACGCCGGCGAGCGCCAGGACGGCCTCACGATCCGCATGAGCGCCGAGCAGTGGGAGGCGGTCGTCGGGACGAACCTCAACGGCGCGTTTCACTGCATGCGCCGCGCGCTGGACGACATGCTCACCGCCCGCTGGGGGCGGATCGTGAACATCTCCTCCGTCGTCGCCGAGCGCGCGAACCCCGGGCAGTCCAACTACGGCGCCGCCAAGGCCGGGATGCTCAACCTGACGCGCACGGTCGCGCGCGAGATGGCGCGCAAGGGGATCACCTGCAACGCGGTCACGCCGGGGGTCATCGAGACGGACATGACGACCGACGTGGCGGACAAGCTTCTGGCCGGCGTTCCCGCCGGCCGGCTGGGGCGGCCGGAAGAGGTCGCCCATGCCGTCGCCTTCCTCTGCTCGGACGGCGCGGCATACATCAACGGGGCAACGCTCGCCGTCGACGGCGCGCTCGCCGCATGACACAAGGAGTAGGCATGGCAGTCAACGAGAACGACGTACTCGAAGAGATCCGCGACCAGCTCGAGTCGATCAAGGTCCCCGGCGCGCGCGAGGCGACGCCCGAGAACACCTGGAACGACCTCGACGTCGACTCCCTGGATCTCGTCGAGCTCGTCAAGGCGCTCGAGGATCGCTTCGGGATCACGATCAGCGACGACGACCTCAAGCCGATCGAGTCCGTCGGCGACGCGATCTCGCTGACCGTGCGCCTCGTCGAGGCCAAGGAGGGGGCACCTGCATGAGCTGGCACCCGTCCCCTGAAGTCGAGATCGCGATCACCGGGCGCGGCGTCGTCTCGTCGATCGGCGAGGGGGCGGATGCGTTCATCGACGCGCTGCTCGAGCGCCGCTCGGGCATCGTCGACGGCATGGCTCCCTGCTCGGAGTTCGATCCGGAGGCGGCGATGAGCGCGAAGGTCGCGCGCCGCTCGGATCGCTACACGCAGCTGGCCGTCGCGGCGGCGGTGCAGGCCGCCGAGGAGGCCGGCCTGCCGGGCGACATCGACCTCGAGCGGCTGGCGATCCTCGTCGGTACCGGCGTCGGCGGCCTGAAGACGCTCGAGGACGAGTGCCGGGCGTTCGTGGACGGCGGCGAGCGGGCAGTCTCGCCGCACTTCGTCCCGATGATGATGCCCAACGCCGCGGCCGGCGCGATCGCGATGCAGCTCGGTGCCCATGGGCCCGGCTTCAGCGTGTCGTCGGCGTGCGCGACCGGCAGCCACGCGATCG
>JAXDFS010000246.1:0-3603 GCA_034665465.1 Solirubrobacteraceae bacterium | reverse complement strand
ACGATCAGGATCCCCGCCTGGCGCAGCGCCTCGCCGAAGAAGCGAAAGACCTTGAAGCTGTAGACCTGCCCCATGATCCGGCCCGAGAACTTCGCGATCTCGCCGAAGTTGGCGATCCAGTCGCGCGGGATGGCCAGCCAGCCGCCCATCAGCGGTCCGTCCCGTGACAGCCGGATGTCGGGCGATGGACCACTAGCGGAGGTTGGTGAGCTCGGGGTTGGTCGCCAGCAGCGTCTGCGTGAAGACGTAGTTGAACGCGAAGATGCCCAGGAAGGCGATCACCACCGCCTGGTTGACTGCGCGCCCCACCCCCTCCGCGCCACCGGACGCGGTCATGCCCTTGTAGCAGCAGACGATCGCGATGATCGCGCCGAAGAGCGTCGTCTTCAGGGTCGAGCCCCAGAGGTCGGTCAGCGACGCGTTCGTGAAGAAGGTCGCCCAGAAGCCGCCCAGCGGCGCGCCGTTGACGAGCGTCGCCAGGACGCCCGAGAAGATGCCGAACAGCAGCGCGTAGACGTTGAACAGGCCCGTCACGAGCATCAGCGCGAGAAAGCGCGGGACGACGAGGTTCTTGACCGGGTCGATGCCGAGCACCTGCAGCGCGTCGAGCTCCTCGCGGATCTTGCGCGCGCCGAGATCGGCGGTGATCGCCGTGCCCGCGACCCCGGCGAGCACGATCGCCGTGACGAAGGGCGCGAACTCGCGGATCGAGGCGAGCACGAAGAAGCCGCCGAGGCGGTCGATCGCGCCGAAGAGGACGAGGAAGTTCGCGGCCTGCAACCCGGGCGCCCCGTAGCCGAAGGCGATCGTCGACACGAGCAGCGGAAACCAGCAGAGCCGCAGCGCGAACAGGAACTGGTTGACGAACTCGCCGCCGTACGGGTAGGGCGGACGCAGGGCAGACATGATCGTCTTGCCCGTGAGGATCATCATGTCCCCGACCTCTTCGAGCAGGCTCTTCGCGGGAAGAAACGCTCGATCGGCGACGTTGCGAACCAACAGCTCTCACTCCCTCCCGGGGTCGCGGGGCACCCACGATCCCGCCGCAAGGGTAGGGGAACGGCCTGCCCAAGGCCAGTCCGCTCGGGCGCCGGGTCTGCGGGCGCCCGCGCAGGCCCGTGGTACGTTGGCGCCGCTGTGCGAGGCGGCCCAAGGAACCTGCGTGCGCGTGCCGCATTCGCCGCGGCTTCGCTGGCGTTCGCGGCCGCCGGTTGCGGCGGCGGCGACCGGCGCGACGCGCGCGTCCCCGGCGGCACCTACACCGTCGACGTCGTTCGCGCGCAGTTCCCCGCAAGCCAGCATCTCGGCGACAGGCAGACCTTCGCCCTGACCGTCCGCAACGGCGGCTCCAAGACGATCCCGAACGTCACGGTCACGCTGCACGGCTTCTCGCAGCGCTCGGGCAGCGCGTCGCAGGCCGACGCGCGCTCGCTCGTCTGGCTCATCGACCAGGAGCCGCCGGGCGCCGTGACGGCGATCGAGGACACCTGGACCGCCGGCGCGCTCGCGCCCGGCCGCCTGAGGACCCTGCGCTGGCACGTCACGCCGGTGCGGGCCGGCGCGCACAGCGTCCGCTACGCCGTCGCGGCCGACCTTGCCGGCAAGGCGCAGGCGCGCGCCGCCCGCGGGGGAGCGCCGCGCGGCACGATCCGCGTCCGCGTCGACGCGCGCCCCGCGCAGGCGCGCGTGGACCCGCGCACCGGCCGGGTCGTCAGGAGTAGCCAGCCGCAGGCCGGGTAAGCCCCTGTCCGACGACTCCGCAGCGCCTGAACGCGGATGCCCACGGCAGGGCGCGGACCCAGAGGACAGGGAGACACAGATGACGAAGGAACCGCTGCACATCTACCTCAACGACCATCTTGCCGGCGCGACCGCCGGCGTCGAGCTCGTCCGCACGGCGGCCGAGAACCACGACGGCGAGCTCGGCGAGTTCTTCCAGGAGCTGGCCGACGCGATCAGCTCCGACTACGAGACCCTCACGTCGCTCATCAACGAGATGGGCGCCAAGGCCAGCGGCGCCAAGGAGGCCTTCGCGAAGATCGGCGCCGAGGTCAGCGAGTCGAAGTTCAGCGGCGACAGCGTCGGCGACCCCGAGTTCGGCACGTTCCTGACGCTCGAGACCCTCTCGATCGGCGTCGAGGGCAAGCTCTGCATGTGGAAGGCCCTCAAGGTCGTCCAGGACGACTACCGCGAGCTGGGCTCCGCGGACATGGACACGCTGATCGAGCGCGCGCAGTCACAGCGCGACCGCCTCGAGGGCAAGCGCCTGGAGATCGCCGGCAGCGCGCTGAGGTCCGGGAAGGTCGAGGCCTAGCTCAGCGCGGGAGCCGTGGCGCGATGATCCGGTAGGCCTTCAGGCCGAGGCCGAGACGCTCGCGGTCCTCGGACTGCATCGGGTCCAGGCCGGTGAGATCGCGCACGCGCTCCAGGCGGTAGGCCACGGTGTGGCGGTGGGCGTGGATCGCCGCCGCCGTCGCGCTCATGTGGCAGTTGGCGGTCAGGTAGGCCTCCAGCGTGCCGACCAGGTCGGTCCGGTACTGGTCGTCGTAGCGCACGACGGGTGCCACGGTGTCCTCGTAGAAGGAGCGCACCTCCTCCGGGTGCGAGGCGAGCACGCGGAAGAGCAGCCGGTAGGTGCCCTGGTTGATGTCCTCGGCGATCGGCTCGCCGGAGACCGTCAGGACGTCGAGCACGAGCTCGGCCTCCTGCACGGCGCGCCCGAGGTCGGCCGGATCGCCGTAGAAGGACGAGAGCCCGACGGTCCCGTGGCGCTGCAGCCGCGTGGCCAGCCGGGCGGCCGCTGCGAGCGTCGCCTCGGCCGCGTTGTCGACCGGGACGGCCGGCAGCAGCGCGTAGACGCGCCCGGCCTGCCCGCCGGCGCCCGTGCGCTCCATGTGCTGCGCCAGCGCGCCCGGTAGGTCCTCGGCGATCGTCGCCACGACGTGGCGGGGGCGGTCGGTGTGCAGCTCGGCGCAGAGCGCGATCGCCCCGCGGCTGAGGTCGCAGCCCAGCCGTGCGCCGCGGCGCACGAGCTCGTCCGGAGACAGCTCGCTGCCGGCGCGCAGGTCCTCCAGGAACGAGCCGCGCAGGTTCTGCTCGACCTCGTCGCGCGCCTCCTCGACGGCGACCTCGGTGAGCGAGGCGACCGCCGCCAGGTGCAGGTACTCCGACGCCTCGTTGGTCGGCGCCGTGCCGCCCTCGAGCAGCAGCACCGCCCCGACGGTCTCGTCGCCGGAGGCGATCGGGATCTCGACCGCGACGCCGCGCGGGGCGTGCGCGGGACGGTCGTGCACGACGTCGGCGACGTAGTGGCGCAGCTCGGGCAGCCGATCGGCGAACGCCGAGCCGGCGGGCGCCATGACGGCGGTCCCGAGGCGCGGCACGACGATCGCCACCGACCCGCCGACGGCCTCGGCGGCAAGCTCCGCGACGCGCTCGAGGCCGTCCCCGGCGAGGACGGCGTCGACCATCCGCAGGTGCAGCCCCCGGAGTCGCTCGACGAGGGTGGCCGCTACCGGGGCGGCCACCCTCTTCACCCCTAGCCCGCGGACGCCGCGGCCGCGGGGTCCGGGTGGGGCTGCAGCGGGTCCGCGCCGGACACGC
>JAXDFS010000245.1:0-11196 GCA_034665465.1 Solirubrobacteraceae bacterium | reverse complement strand
GAGCGGCTCGCCGCGAACGTCGGCGTGGTCCTTGTGTTCGGTGCGTTCTACTTCAGGTTCGTCGCGACGTCATAGGCGGCGCGGAGGCCGAGGGGCGGTCGGATCGCTCGACGGATCGCTCGACGAGACACGGGAGAGGTTGCGCCCATGGACCGTCCATCAGCACTGAGTAGTGACGTGCCGCGGCGGAAGCAACGGCGGCGTGCTCGCTGATCAGCACCCGTTGTCGGCGGATGGGTCGTGGAAGGGCGGCGTTCCGTCGCGCAGGGTGTCGGTGAGGCGGGTGAAGGTGACGATCGGTGGCCCGTCGCAGGACTCGTTTGCAAGTTCGAGGCGCCCGGCGGACGCGAACGTCGCCTGTTGCCAGCCGCCCGGGTTGCGGATCGGCCGTGCCGGGCCGCCGGCGAGCGATCTGATGGCCGGTGTCATCGTGACCGTCCGTCCGCTTCCGCCGGCGTGCTGGATGTACAGCAGCCGCGAGCCGAGCAGGCTGAGGTGAGCCGAGCAGGGCTCCCCGGCGAGCCGGTGCAGTCGCGGCGCCGGACGGCTGGCCCAGGCGAGGCCGAGCGCGTGGGTTCCGCAGGCGTCGTAGGGGTCGGGGTCCTTCGTCGCGGTCGTGGGCTTTGTGATCACGGCGGCGGTGCCGTCGCGTTGCAGCGCGACGCTCGTGTAGCCGAAGAGCGAGTGCGACGCGACGTCGATGATGGGTCGTCGCGTGCGCAGATCGACGACGATGAGGCGGCTGCTGCCGGCGACTCCCGTGTCGGCGACCGCCGCGACGTAGCTGCCGGCCACGGCGATCGCGCCGCCGTCAAGGCCCGCGCGAACGGGGCGGCGCGTGGGCCGGTCGAGGTCGGAGACGACGATCTCGCCCGTGCATGATCGCCAGACCAGCGTGCTCGCATCGATGACGATCGGGACTGGTGTCTTGCTTGCGCAGCGGGCGAGCGTGCGGACGGTCCCGTGCGGTCGGCTGACCTGCAGGATGCCGCCCTGCGGGTAACAGCCGCTTGGACCGTCCTCGCAGGTCACGCCGCGGGAGACGGACACCGCCAGCCATCGCTGCGACGCGGCGATCGCGACGCTGGGATCGAAGTCGGCGTTCACCGTGCGGACGCGCGCGAGCAGCGCGTTGAATTGATGAACGGTCGCGGCGCGGCGACCGGGCTTGAGAACGACGAGGTGTCCGCGGCCGCGCAGGCGCAGCGCGTAAGCCCGCGTCGCCAGGATCGCGGGCTGCACCTGCGTCGCGACGTCGTCGCGGCTGAAGTCAAAACGGGAGATCGGCGCGGGCGCCCGCGCCCGTGCCGGAGGGGCGACCGGCGGTGCCGCGACCGTTGGGGCTGGTACGTCGTTTGCGCCACATCCGCCGGCGGCGATCGCCGCCGCACACATGGCCACGACCCCTGGAGATCTCATCCCCGCTCCAACGTGGCCGCCCGCGAACAGTCGCGCCGCGCCCGGACGCGGCTTCGGGCTGCCCGGTTTGGCGACGGACCGGCGCCGGCAGGCGGAGGCCGCGCGCCGCGTCGCCATGCCTCGAGTGGTTCTGACGGCGCCGTCCTGCTTCGTGGTCGTCATGCGACAGCTATCCAGGACGATGGTCTAACCCGCGCAGGAGTTCCCACCGGAGGTCCGCTGCGGGACCGGCTCGCGGATCGGGCCGGCGTCGAGCGCGACTACCGCAACCACGGCGACGCCGTCGCCGACGACTGCCGGGCTCCGAGCCAGTGGGACCACCGACTTGCCTCGCCGAACGGCCCACCGGGCTTGCCGGCTGGCGATCCCGGACGACGGCAGAGAGGCGGCGCCGACCCGCGCGGGGCGTGCGACTCAGCATCTCCCAGCTGGTGCACAGCAGGACCCCAGGAGCACCCGGCATCCTCGGCTGTGAACCTAGACCCGAAGGAGATGGCAGATGCCAAATCGGAGACTTATCAGGCCACTCGCCGTCGTCGCGGCGGTCGTTGTGATCGGAGGCGGCGCCTACGGGATAGCCGGCGCACCCTCCAGCAACAACTCAGCCGGTGCCAGCACCGGACAAACGGTGAATGCGCGATCCGCGGCGAAGGCGGGATCAAACGCGCGGTCTGGGCCGGCCGCAGGAGGCGTGGTCGGCACGGTCAGCAGCGTGTCGGCGTCGAGCATCACAGTGTCGACATCAGCGGGTCAGAAGGTGACCGTCAACAAGAAGTCTTCCACGACATACCGGAAGGGAACGACCGCGACCTCGGCGGGTGCCATCACAAAAGGCACACCTGTCCTCGTACTCGGGACGACCGACGGAACGACCATCACGGCAACGCAGATCGTTGTGCAACCGGCCACCGGCAGGTCTGCGACGTTCTCGCCGTCAAAGGTGATCCCCTTCAAGCGCGGAGCACCGACCACGTCGCAGCAGGACGGCCAGATCCCGGCGAACTACAGCCAAGGCTCGGGGACGATCGTCAGCAAAACGCCGGCGAACAAGGCAACGGGAGCGGCATTGGCCGCCTATCCGGGCGGCGTCGTCGACCGCGTGGTCAAGCTGAGCAGCGGCGAGTACGAGGTCCACAACATCGGCGTCAACTGGCCCCACCACATCTTCGTCAGCACGAGCTTCAAGGTCATCGGCGCCGACTGATATGCAGCGCGATGGATCACGGACCACCGGCGAGTTGCTCAGCACGCCTCGCGCCCGGCCCGACCGTCGGCCGGCATGGTGTCGAAGCCCCGCGATCACCGCCGGCCCCGGCGCCGCAGCGGTGCGATCGGCGCCGGCTGCGCGGGCACCAGAGCATCTCGCTGGCAACGGACGTCGAGCCACGCTGGCTTGGCCAGCGGACGGCAGCGCAATGGACAGACTTCGGGCGGCGCGCCGGTCGAACTCGGCGTCCCGTAAGCGGTTCCTCTCCGGGCGATGCCGGCGGCGCCCGGAGAGGGAGCCGGCGCCGGTTTTCGGTCGGCATCCCCGCCAGAGGACCGGCTATCGGCAGGGCTCCACGTTAAATGGGTGATCCACAGCGCGTGGCCGCCGTTTGTGCCCGTCTTGGCGGCGGTGATCGTTCAGGGCAACCTCTTCTCGAGCCAGTGGTCGGCGAATGGCTCGTCGTTGAATGCGGGCACTTCCGTCCAGCCGGCCGAGTGATAGAGGTTTAGTGCCTCGGTGAGGACCGCGCTTGTCTCGAGGCGCGCCGTGCGAGCGCCACCAGCAAAGGCGCGCGCCTCGAGCTGCTGCAACATTCGACGGCCCAGCCCGAGACCGCGAGCCCGCGGTGAGATCCACATCCGCTTGATCTCGCTCGGCGCATCGCCGCGGTGCTTGACCGCGCCGCATCCGATCGCTTCGCCGTAAAGGTAGGCCAGGAGGAACTCTCCGGCCGGGGGGCGGACCTCGTGCGGAAGCGCGGTCGCGCCGGTCGACGGGTCAAAGCCGCGCTGCGAGCGGCGGTTGAGCTCAGCGAAGTACTCATCCAGGCAGTAGCGCGCGTCCTCATGCTCTGGGTCGACAACCACGATCTTCGCGCCTGCTGCTGTCAACAGGCGCTCGACTTCGCGCATCGCTGCGACCAGCCGCTCCTGCTGATCCGGAGTGAGCGACGCCAGCAGCGAGCCCGCAAGCGCGTCGGAGCGCTCGTCGAGTTCGGAGCGCTCGGCGACCCCGGCAGCCGTGAGCCGGGCGACGCGAGTTCGCCGGTCAGTCGCCTTCGGCGTGACCTCGATCAGACCGCCGGCTTGCAGCGAGCGCAACAGGCGGCTCAGGTACCCCGAATCGAGCTGCAGGCGTGCCCGCAGCAGACGCACGTCACAGCCGTCACGACCAATCTCCCAAAGCAGCCGCGCCTCACCGAGCGGCCGTTCGCGTCCGAGGAAGTGGTCGTTCAGCGCGCCGACACGCTCGGTCACCGTGCGGTGCAAGCGGCGGATCTGATCGACCGTCGCCTGCGTCATTCTCTGACCTTAGTCAGCAAACCGAGCCAAAGTCAATGGGGGCGATGGAGCCCGCCGCGGCGTGGCTGCTCCTACCAGCAGGGTCGCCGAGGACCCCGCGCACGCCGGGCCGCCTTTCTTCGCCCGATCTATCGATGTGCGATGAATTCACGCGACGGGGTCGGTCTGTGCCGTCATGAGCGATAGAAAAGTAGTTCTCAAGATGGTCATGTCCCTCGACGGTTTTGCGACCAGCCTCGACGGGACCCATGAATGGATGTTCGAGTGGTTCGACGACGAGTCGAGTGAGCGGAACCTCCGCGCGCTCGAGGAGGCCGGCGTTCACGCGATGGGCCGGCGCAGCTACGAGATCATGGGCCCGCACTGGGCCGCGTCCGAGGGGCCGATCGCAGCCGCGATGAACGAGAAACCGAAGGCTGTCTTCTCCCACACCCTGGAGAAGGCGGAATGGGGACCGGCCGAGATCTTTGGCGGGGACCTGAGCGCGGCGATCGCGGACCTGAAGACCCGGAACGACGACGGGACGGTCCTGGTCCATGGCGGTCCCGACTTGGCCAAGTCGCTGACGCGCCTGGGCCTCGTCGACGAATACCACCTGTCAACGGTCCCGGTCGCAATCGGCGCGGGCCACAGCCCATTCGCCGAGCTGGATGAGCATCTGAAGCTCGACATCGTCGAAGAGCAGCGCTTCCGAAGCGGAGCCCTAGCGCAGATCCTGGTGCCGAAGCGATGAGCGACCGGCGGTGGCGAAGCGATCGAGATCGATTCGGGAATCGGGCCGGCACACGGCGTTGCGGCTGCCATTCGCGAACCCAATGCCACCGCCTTCGCGGATGCTGTGCTCGTGACAGCCGGCGAGGGCACCGTGTCGCTGCCCGCCGCCGCGCTCGGACAAGTCAACAGTCAGGCAGCCATCGTCTGGTCTGCCCAACCACCGCGCGGCTCAGCGCGTCGCTGGTTTGCTCGGCCAAGCTAGCGTGGGCGTCCCAGCGACCCGTTCGACGCGGGACGCATCAGCCCGACCGCGGACGCGCCGCTGACGGCACTTTCGGCGACAGCCTAGGATCCCGGCCGTGGGCAGCGTCGAGCACTTCGAGTTCTCGTTCGCCGCGATCTACACGCCGCTGGCGCGCGTGTTCGGGATCACGCCGTCGAACTCGTGGGTCGAGGTCAGCGACGAGAGGTTTCGCGCGCGCTATGGACCATTCAGGTTCTCGACGCCGCTGCAGAACATCACCGACGTCTCGATCACCGGCCCCTATGCGCTGCTGAAGACGACAGGCCCAGCGCGTGTGGCGATCACGGATGCGGGCCTGACGTTCGCCAGCAACGGCGATCGCGGCGTGCTGCTGACGTTCGCGAGACCCGTCAGCGGACGGGGTCCGCTGAAGCTGCTGCGCCACCCCGAGTTGACCGTCACCGTAGCCGACCCCGAGCGCCTCGCCGCCCTGCTGAAGAAGCGCTTGGCTGCGATCGCGTAGGTCCGGGGCCGGGCGCATCGCCAGCCCGATCGTCGAGCCCGCGATCGCGCTCAAGGGACCGGTGCGCGGACGGCGTCGCAATGGACGCCGTGCGGCTGGTCGCTTTGTCAGCCGCCTCGAGGGGAATGGTCCCCCATGTGACATCGACCGACGCCGCGGCAGTCCGAGCAGCACACGGCGCCATCGCGCAAGCTGCCGCCGGCCTCGTGAAGGAGGGGCGGGCGCAACTCGACGTGACGACCGTCGCTCGTGTCTACGCAGGCGACGGCGGAGCCGACACGCCGGCGGTCGTGCTCACGCCGCTGAGGCGAGATGCGGCGCGGATCGTCATCGAGATCCAGCGCCCAGACCTGTGGTGGCTGAACGCAGGCGATGGCCCGGGAACCGAGCTTCCAATCCGACGAGCGCTGACCGGCGACATCGTCGGCGACGCCCGACTCCTGGTCGATGCTGTCGTCGCGGGTCGCTATTCGCATGAGGTGTGCATCGAGCAATCGCGCGCGCGACAGGGCAAAGGCCCGGTGCGCGTGTGGTCGGAGACGTTCGTCACGGAGAATGGGCCAGTGACATCACGGCATTTCGGCAGCCGCGCGGACGGCCAGGCGACCGGTCAGCGCACGTTCGCTCCGTACTAGTCGACCATCATCGGGCAGGTGCCCGGCCGATCATCGCCCGCGGATGTCCGGCAGCCCTTCGTCGCTGGAACGGTGTCGGCCCTCGAAGCTCCCTCATGCGGATTACGAACAACGACATGATGGTTGCGAGGCAGCTGCCCCGCCTCCTGCGCCGAAATCGCTCGCGCCCCGAGTTTGTCGAGCGCAACATCAGTCGCGAGAAGCTGGTGGATCGCGCCGCGCCCATGCGCACGGTCGGTCTACCTTCCGTCGCAGACGGACCCAATGCGACCGCCGAGCGGCACCCGTTCCGTTGCCATTCCGCTGAGGGACGGCTCAAGGACCGTCTGGGCACTCCGGTGGCCATACCACGACGAACCGCTCGACGACGATCTCGAGGTCTTCATCGGCCTCCGATCCGCGCGCCGCGAACGTGCGACGGAAGTAGCGCTGGTGCGCCGCGAGCCACCATTCGCGCGTGCGCTCGCCCTCGCCCTCGTCCCACGCGAACTGCTCATCAACGCTGCTCAAGGGGCCCACGCGCACGTCCGTGGTACGGATTACAGCCACCGGGGTGCCATCGCCGCGGAGCACCACCGAGTGGTTGCCGACCTGCGGCTGCCGCGCGCCGCCGGTCGGCGCATCGGCGCCATAGTCGGCGACAGCTGCGGCTGTGGCGCGCTTGGTACCCGCGAGTACCAGGTCGGCCAGCTCGTCGGCCATCTCGGCGGAGTCGCCGAAGGCGAAGGCCTCCAGCGGCTCGCCCCTGACGCTGGAGGCGGCGACGTACGCCGCCCAGAAGGCTGCCACGGCCTCAGGAGTCGCCGGTGTCATCTGCATACCGGCAAATCCATCAAACCGGCGCTCCAGAGACCCCGCCTCCGGCCGTCACGCCGCCCGGGAGCCAATCCGGGTTAGATGCGTCACCGACAGTGGTACGCCTGTGTGACGCCAGGCCCGGCTCCGCCAGCACCCTTCGCTAGGGAGTCAGCCGATAGAAACGATAGAAATCGTTGTCGATCGGCAGCACTTCGAAGCCGCTGAGGCCTGCCTGCTCGGCGTAGTCGCGCACGGTGGCCGTGCGCATGACGGTGCCAGTCCCGGCGGGATCCTCGCCGACCATCCCGACCGGCAGGCAGTGCAGAATGCTGAAGCCGTAGAAGAAGCGCTCGATCTCGTCGCCCGGGGGATCGAACTCGTCGGGCACGCGCTCGTCGCCGACGATCACCGAGCCGCCGTCGGTCAGCAGCGCGCGGCACGCCGTCAGGACCCGGACGGGATAAGACATGTCGTGCAGCGCCTCGTGGATGTAGACGAGGTCGTAGCAGCCGGCCAGCTCCTCATCGGCGGCGTCGCGCAGGTGAAAGGCGACCCTGTCGTCGACCTCGCTGACGGCGAGATGGCGCCGCGCAGCCTCGATGGAGGCGGCATCCATGTCGATCCCGTCAACGTGGACCTTCGGGTAGCCGCGTGCGATCGCGATGGTCGAGCGCCCCTCGCCGCAGGCGACGTCGGCCACGCGCGCCGGCGGATCGGCCAACAGCCGCTCGTGGACCTCCGGAATTCCCGGGAGCCACTCGCCGGCCAGCAACGCGTCGAACATCGGCCGCGTGAACCGCGCCTGGCCCTCGTGCAGGTCGCTGCCGTAGTCCGCGTACGGCACACCGTCACCCGTGCGAAAGGCGTCCAGCACGGCGTCGATCGGCTTCACGCACGCGACCACGAGCTGGCCGATGGGGGCGATGCAGTTGAGGCTCGAATCGTCGACGAGCGCCTCGTCGTGACCCGGCGGAAGGGTGTACCGCCGCGCACCGACGTCAGCCCGCGCGTCATCGACCTCCAAGATCGCGCTCGACGCCTGCTGCTCGAGCCACTCACGCACATAGCGTTCGCTCAGCCCGGCCGCGGCGGCGAGCTCACCGGACGTTGTCGGACCTCGCTCGGCCAGGATCCGATACAGCCCGAGCCGGTCACCGAAGTAGACGGCGAGCACGTCCCAGGTCCCTACCGCGGCGAGAAACAGCCGCTCGACCAGAGCATCACGGCGCGCGACGGCAGCATCGGCTGCCGGAGACAGATCAGTCATGAGCTGATGCTCTCACGGCCGGACCGAGCGCAGCAACCCTCCACTCCCCCGCCGAACATCCGCATCCGCGTGAGATCAGGCGTCGCGTCGTGCGACCTGAGGCTGAGCGGTGGTCGGCGAAGTCCATCCCTGCGACCAATAGGCAGCAGGCGGCGGTTGGCGGACGATCAGGACATGATCGAAATCGAGCACGTGACCAAGCGCTACGGCGACAAGTTGGCCGTCGACGACCTGACGTTCAACGTCGAGCCTGGCATCGTCACCGGCTTCCTGGGTCCCAACGGCGCAGGCAAGTCGACGACGATGCGGATGATCCTTGGGCTTGACGCGCCGACCGCCGGGCGGGTGCGCGTGAACGGACGCGACTATCGCGAGCTGCGGGCGCCGTTGCACGAGGTCGGGGCGCTGCTGGAGGCGCGCGCGATCCACACCGGCCGGTCGGCCTATGACCATCTGCTCGCGATGGCTCAGACGCATGGTCTGGGCCGGTCGCGCGTCGACGAGGTCATCGACCTCGTCGGGCTGCAGAGCGTCGCCCGCAAGCGCGCCGGCGGATTCTCGCTGGGCATGGGTCAGCGACTGGGCATCGCGTCGGCGCTGCTCGGCGATCCGCAGACGCTGATCCTCGACGAGCCGACGAACGGGATCGATCCCGAGGGCATCGTGTGGATCCGCTCGCTGCTCAAGGGCCTTGCCGCCGAGGGCCGCACGGTCTTTCTGTCGTCGCATCTCATGAGCGAGATGGCACTGACGGCCGAGCACCTGATCATCATCGGCCGGGGGCGCCTGATCGCTGACACGACCGTCGACGAAGTCGTCCGCCAGGCGTCCGAGGGAGCAGCCGTTCGCGTGCGCACGCCGCAGCCCGAGGCGCTGCGCGCCGCGCTCGCCGGCCCCGATGTGGCGATGCGCAGCAGCGAGCACGACGTCCTCGACGTGACCGGGATGTCCAGCGCGCGGATCGGTGAGCTCGCCGCCGCCGGTGGCGTCGTGCTGCACGAGCTCACGCCACAGCAGGCGTCGCTGGAGGATGCCTACATGCGCCTGACCGGGGACAGCGTCGAGTACCACGGCGCGTCGGCCGCCGCGGATGACGTCGGCGAGCTGGAGCTGGCGGCATGAGCGCCGCGGCAGCCATCCCGGGCCGGACACGGGCGGGAACGGTCACGCAGGCGCATGTCCTGCGCTCGGAATGGACGAAGCTGCGCTCGCTGCGCTCGACGCGCTGGTCGCTGCTGGCAGCCGTCGTGGCACTGGCGGGACTGAGCATGCTCATCGCGGCGGTGCAGATGAGTCAGTGGTCGCACATGGCTCTGCATGACCGGGCCTCGTTCTCGTCGATCGATTCCGGCGTCGGTGGCTTTCACCTTGCACAGCTCGCCGTGGGGGTGCTGGGCGTGCTCGTCATCAGCGGCGAGTACACGACCGGCATGATCCGCTCGAGCTTCATGGCCGTGCCACGACGCCTACCCGTGCTGTGGGCGAAGCTCGGCGTGTTCTCGGCGGTGACGTTCGTGCTCATGCTGACATTCGCCTTCGTGGGCTTCTTCGGGGTGCAGGCGATCGTCGCCGGCCATCACCTCGACCACGCGATCTCAGATCCACACGCATTGCGGGTGGTGGTCGGCACGGCGCTGTTCCTCACGATGCTGGGCGCGCTCGGCCTCGGCCTCGGCGCCCTGGTGCGTAACACCGCCGGAGGCATCTCGGCCTTCGTCGGGCTCCTGTTCGTCCTGCCCGGCATCACCGCGCTGCTGCCCTCGAGCCTCGGTCACACGATCAGCCCGTACCTGCCGTTCAACGCCGGCTCGGCCATTGCGACCGCGCGCTTCGAGGACGCCAACCACCTTGCCCCGTGGGCGGGCTTCGGCGTCCTGTGCATCTACACGGCCGTGATCGTCGCCGCGGCGGCCGTGCGTATCGTGCGGCGCGACGCCTGACCGCGCGGCCAGCGCCGATACCGTGAACAGCGTGTTGGATGCCGCGCATCGTCTGCAGGGCCGGATCGTCGCCCTCGTCGGGCGGCGCCCCGTGCTCGTCGACCTGCTGATCGTCGCGTTCCTGGTGGCACAGGCGGCCGGCCATGCCGCGGGCAGGGACGCCGACGGGACGTTCGGTGCGCTGTTCGCGGTTCCGCTGGCGCTGCCTCTGCTGTGGCGCCGCCGGCATCCGATGGCGGTCTTCGCGGCGATCGCGGCCGTCGCGCTGGTGCAGCTTGCACTCGACGTGCGCAGCACCGGCGACCTCGCGCTGCTGGTGATCATGTACACCGTCGCGCTGACGCAGTCGCGCAGGATCGCGATGGGCGCCGTCGCGGCGCTCGAGGTCGGCGTACTCGTCGCAACCCTGCGCTGGAGCCACGGCAGCGTGCTGGAGGGCTTCGTCGCGCTCTCGGCGATGGTCATCGCGGCGGTGGTCCTCGGCCTCAACATCCGCCAGCGGCGTGCGCTCGTCGGCTCGCTGCAGGAGCGCGCCGTTCGGCTTGAACTCGAGCGCGACCAGCAGGGCCGGCTGGCGACCGCGGCCGAGCGCGCGCGCATCGCGCGTGAGATGCACGACATCGTTGCGCACAACCTCACGGTCATGATCGCGCTCGCCGACGGGGCGGGCTATGCGCTCGACGACGATCCAGCGCGTTCGCGCGCCGCGATGGCGACCGCCTCGCGCACCGGCCGCGCGGCCCTGAGCGACATGCGGCGCCTGCTCGGCGTCCTGCACGACCGCGACGATGCCGGGGCCGATGGCCGCGCACCGCAGCCGGGGCTCGAACGCCTCGCCACGCTCATAGAACAGGTGCGCGCGGCCGGGGTGCCGGTGCGCTACGAGACCGCCGGGCGGCCGTGCTCGGAGTTGGCCGCGGGAATGCAGCTGGCCGCCTACCGCGTTGTCCAAGAAGCCCTCACCAATACGCTCAAGCACGCCGGCCCTGGCGCCGGCGCGACCGTGTCGCTGACCTACGAGGACACGCGGCTGCTCGTCGAGGTCTCCGACACCGGGGTCGGCCGCACCGACGGCGTCGAGGTCGATGGACGCGGACTGCGCGGCATGTACGAGCGCGCCGCGGTGTACGACGGCAGCGTCAGCG
>JAXDFS010000244.1:0-3921 GCA_034665465.1 Solirubrobacteraceae bacterium | reverse complement strand
GAGCATGCCGAGTGGCGCCTTGGTCCTGCTGACGCGTACCAACGCGCCACTCGGCACCGCCCAGGTGGGCGGCGTCCGGCGCGTCTCCATCGCTGGCGCCTCACCTCCACTGGCCGATGGCCGGAGGAGAACACGTTCGTCGCACCGTTCGAGAGCGTCGTGATCGAGCGCCCGGCGCTCACGGACATCGAGATCGAGGTCACCTGCCGCGACGGCGGCACCGCGACGATCCTCTACACGCTGCCGGCGGTCAGCCGGGGGGCATCGCGACCGCGGTGATGAAGCCCTCGGCGGCGTCGGCGACGTCCTCGCCGGGCGGCCACTCGTCGCTCGCCAGCCAGCCGAGGATGACGGTCGCGGCCGCGGCCAGCGCCTGATGGCGCACGACCGCGACGGTGCGGCCGAGCTCAAGGCGCGAGAGATGGTCGACGAGCTGCCACGCCTCGCCGGAGCCGTAGACGGCGAGCAGCTCGGGATCGGCGAGCATCGCCAGGGCGTCGCCGAGCTGGGAGTGCATGAGCGCGACGGCGTCGCGCCCCTCGTCGTCGAGGTGGCGGTCGATCGACGATCGCAGCTCGTCGGCCGCCCAGGCCATGTCCGCCTCGCGCCCGGCGGCGTCGTAGTCGGTGATGGCTGCCGCGAGGCGCCCGAGCAGGTGCTCGAAGCCGGGCCCCAGCGCGCGGGCGTAGAGCTCGCGGCGCTCGTCCTCGGGCAGGCGCTCGGCGCGCCCCAGCCAGTAGGCGTCGAGCAGCCCCGCGACGTCGCCGGTGGCCGCGATCGGCAGCCCGCCGCGCATGTAGAGCTCGACGAGGCGATCGCACACGCGCAGCACGCCGAGCTCCTCGAGCTGGGCGGCGGCGTAGAGCGCGGCGACGGCCTCGATGTCCTCCGCGGTCGCCACCGGCGCTACCCGGCCGGCAATTCCGCGGAATCGGCCTCCTCGGCGGTCGACTCCACGTCGGCCTTGTCATGGCCGGCGAAGCCGGCGGCCGCGTAGGCGTCGTCCTCGTCGAGCGTCTCGTGCTCGAGCAGCGCCTTCGTGAGCGACTCCAGGCGATGCGTGTTCGCCGCCAGCGTGCGCCGTGCCCGCTCGTAGCAGCCCTCGACGATCCGCCGGACCTCGCGGTCGACCAGCTCGCGCGTCTCGTCGGAGACCTGCACCGGGCCGCCCGGGCCGAAGTACTGCTCCTCGCCGGGGGCCGGGATGACCGAGACCAGGCCGATGACGTCCGACATGCCCCAGCGCCCGACCATCTGTCGCGCGATCGAGGTGACCTGCTCGAGGTCTGACTCCGCGCCGGTCGTGACGTTGCCGTAGATGAGCTCCTCCGCGGCGCGCCCGCCGAGCGCGCCGACGATGCGGCCCTCGAGGTAGCGCGCGTCGTAGCCGTAGCGGTCCGTGGAAGGCGACTGGAACGTCACGCCGAGCGCGCGCCCGCGCGGGACGATCGAGATCTTGCGCACGGGGTCCGCGCCCGGCTCGAGCATCCCGAGCACCGCATGGCCCGCCTCGTGGTAGGCGGTGCGCTCGCGCTCCTCCTCCGACAGCGTGATGCGCCGCTCGGCGCCGAGCACGATGCGCTCCAGCGCGTCGGCGAAGTCGGCTGCGCTCACGCTCTCGTGGTCGCGGCGCGCGGCGATCAGCGCTCCCTCGTTGACGAGGTTGCGCAGGTCGGCGCCGACCATGCCAGGGGTCGTGGCGGCGATCCGCTCCAGGCGCACGTCGTCGTCGAGCGGGACCGAGCGCGTGTGGATGCGCAGGATCTCCAGGCGCCCGTCCTTGTCGGGCGGGTTGACCGTCAGGCGGCGGTCGAAGCGGCCCGGGCGCAGGAGCGCGGCGTCGAGGATCTCTGGCCGGTTGGTCGCTGCGAGCACGATGACGCCCTCCGAGCCGGTGAAGCCGTCCATCTCGGTGAGGATCTGGTTGAGCGTCTGCTCGCGCTCGTCGTGGCCGCCGAAGCCGCCGCCACCGCCGCGGGCGCGACCGATCGCGTCGAGCTCGTCGATGAAGATGATCGCCGGCGCGGCCTTCTTGGCCTGCTCGAAGAGGTCGCGCACGCGGCTGGCGCCGACGCCCACGACCATCTCGACGAACTCCGAGGCGCTGAGCGAGAAGAACGGCACGTCGGCCTCGCCGGCGACGGCGCGGGCCAGCAGCGTCTTGCCGGTGCCGGGGGGACCCGACAGCAGGACGCCCTTCGGGAACGTGGCGCCGAGTCTTCGGAAGCGGTCGGGGTTCTTGAGGAAGTCGACGATCTCCTTGAGCTCGTCCTCGACCTCGTCGATGCCGGCGACGTCCTCGAAGGTCACGCGCATGGCCGAGGCGTCGTAGCGCTTGGCCTTGGAGCGCCCGAGCGCGAGCGCGCCGCCGCCGGCCGCCGCCGCGCTGCGGCGCAGGAAGTAGATGAGCAGCCCGACGATCAGCAGCGTCGGGCCGAAGGAGATCAGCAGCGTCGCGAGGAACGAGCGGCCCTCGTCGACGGGCCGCGCGTTGACCTCGACCTTCTTGGCGAGCAGCAGCTTGAGCAGCTCGTCGTCCTGCGCGAAGACCGGGCGGACCGTCTCAAATCCGTTCTCGGGGCCCTTGGACTCGAACTTCGTCGGGCGCCGGAACTTGCCCTGGATGACGTCGGACTTCGCGTTGACCTCCTTGACGTTGCCTGCCGTCACCTGCTGGCGAAAGAACGTGTAGGGCACGTCGATGCGCTGGTCGGCGCTGGAGGGGATCAGCTGGCCGAGCACGATGTTGAGCACCAGCACGCCGAGCAGGAACCACCAGATGCGCCGCGTCCCGGGCATCCTCGGCATGCGCCGGTCCGGCGGCTTGGGGCCCTCGGCGCCCGGTCGCTCGCCCTCGACCTTCCACGGCCGGCGCTCGGCGGCTTCGTCCTGGCGTGGTCGCAGCGGGGGCTCGGCCATTCGTCAAAGGATCATACGGTCGTCCATTTCGCTGCCATAAGCCGCGCGCGCCGCCGACCGCGGTCGATAGCGCCGGTAATGAGCCTTGACTTCGCCGATCTTCTGCTCGAGGTCATCGAGCGCAACGCATCCGACCTGCACCTCACGGCCGGTGCCCATCCCACCGTCCGGGTCCGGGGACAGCTCCAAGCGCTGGAGGACTACCCCGTCATGACCACCGAGGCGACGCGCGAGATCGTCTACTCGATCCTGACGAACGACCAGCGCCAGCGCCTGGAGACCGACTGGCAGCTGGACTTCGCCTACGCGATCCCCGGGCGGGCCCGCTTCCGTGTCAACGCCTACTACCAGCGTGCCGCGATCGGCGCCGCGTTCCGCCTCATCCCGGTCTCGATCAAGACCGTCGACGAGCTGGGGCTGCCCTCCGTCATGCACGAGCTGGCGCGCAAGCCGCGCGGCTTCGTCCTCGTCACCGGCCCGACGGGCTCGGGCAAGTCGACGTCGCTGGCCGCCGTCATCGACGAGATCAACTCGACGCGCTCCGAGCACATCATGACCATCGAGGACCCGATCGAGTTCCTCCACGGCCACAAGAAGTGCATCGTCAACCAGCGCGAGATCGGCGCCGACGCGCAGTCCTTCGGCGCCGGCCTGAAGGCCGCGCTGCGCCAGGACCCCGACGTCATCCTCGTCGGCGAGATGCGCGACCTCGAGACGATCCACACCGCCCTGACGGCCGCTGAGACCGGCCACCTCGTCTTCGCCACGCTGCACACGCAGGACGCGCCGCAGACGATCGACCGCATCATCGACGTCTTCCCGGCCGAGCAGCAGCAGCAGATCCGCGTGCAGCTGTCGGTCGCGCTGCAGGGGATCGTCACCCAGCAGCTGCTGCCGACCGCCGACGGCGCCGGCCGGATCGCGGCCTGCGAGGTCCTGCTCGCGACGCCGGCGATCCGCAACCTCATTCGTGAAGGCAAGACCCACCAGATCTATTCCTCA
>JAXDFS010000243.1:0-5756 GCA_034665465.1 Solirubrobacteraceae bacterium | reverse complement strand
GCGCGCCGCCTCCGGGCGGCCCGTGCCGATCCTCATGTACCACCACATCGCGGCGCCGCCGCCCGCGACGCGCCTGCCCGCGCTGTGGGTGTCGCCGGAGGCCTTCGCCGCGCAGCTGCGCGCGCTGCGAGCGGGCGGCTACGAGGGCGTGTCGCTCGGGCGCGTCTGGAGCGCCTGGAACGGCGGCGCGCCGCTGCCGCGCCGGCCGGTCGTGCTCTCCTTCGACGACGGCTACGCCGACCAGGTCGCCAAGGCGCTGCCTGCTCTGCGCCGCGCGCACTGGCCGGGGGTCCTGAACCTCGCGCTCGACTTCCTGCCGGCGATGGGCGGCGCGCCCGCCGTCCAGGCCCTGCTCGCCGCCGGCTGGGAGCTGGACTCGCACTCGATCTCACACCCCGACCTCACGACGGTGTCCAACGCGCGCCTGCGACATGAGGTCGCCGGCTCGCGCGCGCGCATCCGCGACCTCTTTGGCGTCACGCCGCGATTCTTCTGCTACCCGTCGGGCCGCCTGGACGCCCGTGTCGTCGCGGCGGTCCGCAGGGCCGGCTATCTCGCCGCGACGACGACCCGCCGCGGTTACGCGTCTGCGCACGACCCGCTGCGCCTGGCGCGCGTGCAGGTCAGCCGCGGGTTGAGCGCGGCCGGCCTGCTACGGCGCCTGAAGGCGCTGCGCCCTCGCTAGTGTCGTGAGGCGGAAGTTCGTGCATGCGAACTTGTGACCCACGACACTAGTTCAGGCTCAGCCGCTCGACGAGCATCGCCTGGCCCATGCCGCCTGCGACGCACATCGACTCGATGCCGTAGCGCCCGTCACGGGCGTCCAGGCCGTTGAGCAGCGTCGTCATGATGCGCGCGCCCGTCATCCCGAAGGGGTGGCCGAGCGCGATCGCCCCGCCGAACGGGTTGAGCTTGTCCTCGTCGATGCCGAGCTCCTGCATGCAGGGCACGATCTGGGCCGCGAAGGCCTCGTTGATCTCGACGATGTCGATGTCGTCCATCGTCATCCCGGTCTGCTTCAGCAGCGCCTGGATGGCGGGGATCGGGCCGAGGCCCATGAGCTCGGGGCGGATCGCGGCGACCGTCGAGGCGATGATGCGCGCCCGCGGCTTCAGGCCGAGCGCGCTCGCCCTGTCCTCCGACATCACGAGCACCGCGGCGGCGCCGTCGTTGAGCGGGCAGGCGTTGCCCGCCGTGACCGTGCCGTGCTCGGGGTCGAAGACCGGGTTCAGCGCCGCGAGCTTCTCCATCGTCGTGTTCGGGCGCGGGCCGTCGTCCCTGGTGTATGCGCTGCCGTCGGGCAGCGTGACGGGGACGATCTCGCGGTCGAAGTGGCCGGATGCCTGGGCGTCGACGGCGCGCGTCTGCGAGATGAGCGCCCACTCGTCCTGCGCCTCGCGGCTGACCTTGCAGCGCGCGGCGACCTTCTCGGCCGTCAGGCCCATCGGGATGTAGACGTCGTAGAGCGAGCCCTCCGAGCCGTCGAGCTGCGGGTGCTTGGCCTCCTCGGGGATCCCGGCGCCGAGCCCCGCGCGCGAGACCGCCTCGACGCCGGCGGCCACGTACTGGTCGCCCTCGCCGGAGCGGATCGCATGGAAGGCCATGCGCAGCGTCTGCAGCGACGAGGCGCAGAAGCGGTTGACCGTGCAGGCGGGGATGTGGTGGTCATAGCCGGCCAGCAGCGTGGCGTTGCGGCCGATGTTGTATCCCTGCTCGCCGATTCCGGACGCCGCGCCCATCATCACGTCGACGGTCTGGGAGAAGTCGACCTCGGGATTGCGCTCGACGAGCGCGCGCAGCGGGGTGGCGGCCAGCTCGTCGGCGCGGACGCCTACGAGCGAGCCCTTGAAGGCGCGGCCGATGGGGGTGCGGACCGCGTCGACGATCACAGCTTCGGGCATGGGGGTGCTCCTCTTGAGGTTGTGCCTCCGGCGGTCGCACTCCACGGAAGCGTGTTTCACACCGGCGTCGCACTCGCCGAGCCTGGGTGGATTGTCTCACAGACCGACTGCACGGGCGTCCAGCTTGACAGGGTGTCGAGTCTCGGTCATCCGGCCAGTTGCGGCCCGCCGTGTGCCAGACGCTCGGCGTCGCGCCGATGACCGGGCCATGACGTCCTCCCGCATCCGCCTGCTGCGCCGCGCCGCGGCCCTCTCCGCCGTCTCGCTCGCCGCCGCCGCCGTGCCGGCCCATGCGGACGGCCTCCTCACCACCCCACTGCTCCCCGGACTGCCGCCGGTCTCCGCGATCGTCCAGATCCCGGGCCTGCCGAACGCGCCTGCGATCACGACCCTCCCGACCGGCCCGCTCACGGCCCTGCTCGGCGTGCCCGGCCCGGACCGGATGCGCGTCACGATCCCGACGGGCGGCGCGCTGCGCGGCTACGAGGGCCCGGACCGCCTGATCGGCGGCCCCGGACCCGACCGCCTCTACGGCGGCACGGGCCCCGACACGCTCTTCGGCAACGGCGGCGACGACGAGCTCGACGGCGAGTCCGGCGGCGACCGCATCTTCGGCGGCGACGGCGGCGACCACCTCTTCGGCGGCGTCGGCCACGACCTCCTCGACGGCGGCCCGGGCAACGACGTGCTGGCCGGCGGCCCGGCCCCCGACGACATCACCGGCGGGGCGGGCGACGACCTCATCCACGCCGGCGGCGCGGCCGACCACGTCGATGCGGGCGATGGCAACGACGTCATCTACGCCGACTCCGGTCGCGATCGCATCCTCGCCGGCGACGGCGACGACACCGTCTACGCCAACAACGGCACCGCCGTCGGAACGGTCGACTGCGGCCCCGGCCAGGACACGATCGTCATCAACCCCTATGACATGAAGGGCGGCGTCTCCAACGCGCAGTCCGTGCGCTCGGGCGGGATCCGCAACTGCGAGAACGTCATCGAGGCCCCGCCCGTCGCCGATCTCAGCGCCGGATTGAAGATCATCCTCGGCGACAGCGGCGGCAACCGCCAGGGCTCCGAGCGCAACGACAACCTGCTCGGCGGACGCGGCTCCGACCACCTGGCGGGCCTCGACGGCGACGACGTCATCTGGGGCGACCGCCACGAGACCGATGCGGGCTTCGGCGCCGTCGACGATCTGCTCGGCGGCCCCGGCCGCGACACGATCTACGGCGGGCGCGGCTTCAACAGGATCGACGGCGGCCCCGGCGACGACTTCCTGCAGGGCGGCGCGCACCGCAACACGATCGTCGGCGGCGAGGGCGACGACGAGATCCGCATCCGCGGCCGGGGCAACAACAAGGTCTTCGCCGGCCCGGGCAACGACACGATCCAGGCCGTCGGCATGCGCGGGACGATCGACTGCGGCCCGGGCTTCGACATCGTCTACACCGGCCATCGCAAGCCGCACACCGTCAACTGCGAGAAGCTCGTCAACCGCTGGACGGCCGCGAAGCGCGCGATCGCGCGATAGGCTCCTAGACTGGCTCGCGTGTCAACCGAGCCCGTGCCACAGACGTTCTACGACGCGATCGGCGGCGAGCCCGTGTTCCGCACGCTCGTCGCGCGCTTCTACGCCGAGGTCGCCCTCGACGAGGAGGTCCTGCGGCCGCTGTACCCCGAGGAGGATCTCGGTCCCGCGGAGGAGCGCCTGCGGCTGTTTCTCATCCAGTACTGGGGCGGTCCGCAGACCTACAACGAGCAGCGCGGGCACCCGCGGCTGCGCATGCGCCACGCGCCCTTCCGCGTCGGGCCGCGCGAGCGCGACGCCTGGCTGCGGGCGATGCGCGTCGCAGTCGACGACCTCGACGTCCCCGAGCCCTACCGCCGGCGGCTGTGGGAGCACTTCGAGTCCACCGCGGCGCACATGGTCAACAGCGCGTAGATGGTCGACTAGAGGCCGAGGTCGCGCACGCCGAGCTCGTCGGCGCCGAGGTGATGCGCGAGCTCGTGGCGCACGGTGCGCGTGACCTGCTCGCGCAGGAGCTCGGGGTCGTGGCCGAAGTCACGGCGCAGGGTGTCGCGGTAGATGACGATCCGGTCGGCCACGTCGTCGCGTGCGACGCCGTCGCCGTGGTAGAGGCCGTACGCGCCGCGCCGGCGCCCGCCATCGGAGATCACCACGGCGACGTTGCGCTCCAGCGCGCGCTGCAGGATGTCGGGCAGCTCGTCCATCGCGTCGCGCACGAGCTCGGCGAAGTCCTCGTCGTCGTAGGGGTCGAGGTCCATGAACTCGACCTCGTCGGGGTCGGCCGCCACTCCGTCGCGGGCAAGCCGCTCCGTCTCCTGGACGAGGCGCTCGAACTCGGCCTCGGACTCGGGCTCGGCCCACCCGGCCATCCTCAGCCCCAGCGACATCATGATCGCGCCCACGATCGCGATGACGATCACGATCAGCGCGCCGCCCTGCAGCATCCGCACGGGCGTCGAGAAGCTGGGGCCCTGCAGCAGTGCCACGAGCGCCAATCCGCCGGCGACCGCGAGCAGCGCCGCCAGCAGGACCCGCCGCACGGACGGGGCGCGCACTCGCGCCTACTTCATCGAGCGGGCGATGACCACCCGCTGGATCTCGTTGGTGCCCTCGTAGATCTGCGTGATCTTGGCGTCGCGCATCATGCGCTCGACGGGGTACTCGTTGACGTAGCCGTAGCCGCCGAGGATCTGGATCGCCTCGATCGTGACCGCCATCGCGGTGTCCGACGCGAACAGCTTGGCCATCGACGAGTACTTGCCGAGGTCGGCCTCGCCGCGGTCGGCCTTCGCGCAGGCCTTGTAGAGCAGCTCGCGCGCGGCCGCCGTGCGCGTCTCCATGTCGGCGAGCTTGAACTGGATCCCCTGCAGGGCGTTGATCGGCTTGCCGAAAGCGATGCGCTCGCGAGCGTAGGCGGCCGCGTAGTCGGTGGCGCCCTGGGAGATGCCGACCGCCTGTGCCGCCGCGCCCAGGCGCGTGCGCTCGAGCGTGGCCAGGGCGACCGACAGGCCCTTGCCCTCGACGCCGATGAGGTTCGCGGCGGGGACACGCACGTCGGTGAACGACGGCGAGCCGGTCGGCGAGCCCTTGATGCCGAGCTTGTGCTCCAGAGCGCCCGGATCGAAGCCCTCGCGATCGGCCTCGACGACGAACGCCGAGCTGCGGTTGCTCTCGCGGTCGGTCTTGGCGAAGACCACGTAGAAGTCCGCGACTCCCGCGTTCGTGATCCAGTTCTTCTGGCCGTTGATGACCCATTCGTCGCCGTCGCGGACCGCAGACGTCCGCAGCGCCGCCGGATCGGAGCCGGCTTCCGGCTCGGACAGCGCGAAGGCCGGCGACCACTCGCCGCTCGCGCAGCGCGGGAGGAAGCGCTCCTTCTGCTCGTCGGTGCCGAAGAGCTGGATCGGCAGGGTCCCGAGCTCCTGGACCATGAGGATCAGCGCGGAGGATGCGCAGGCCTTGGCGATCTCCTCGACGGCCATCTGGAGCATGAGCGTGCCGGTCCCGGTCCCGCCGTACTCCGAGGAGAACGGCAGGCCGAGGATGTCCTGCTCGGCGAAGAGCTTGCGGACGTCCCACGGGTACTCGCCGGCGCGGTCGATGTCGGCCGCGCGCGGGGCGACCCGTTCGGCCACGATCTGGCGGATGGTGTCGCGGAAGTCCTTGTGCTCCTGCGGCAGGTCGTAGACATCCGAGACAGTCGTCGCCATGGAGACCATCGTAGAGCGCCGGGCTTGCATGCCGGCGCCGCGGGGTAGCACCCCGGTATGGCCTTGGGAACCTCACTCTTCCTCATCGCGGTCGGCGCGATCCTGCGCTACGCC
>JAXDFS010000242.1:0-2687 GCA_034665465.1 Solirubrobacteraceae bacterium | reverse complement strand
TCGCGGCAGCAGCGCACGACGGTCGCGCGCAGCGTGCCGGGCGCCGAGGGGATCGCGATCGTGACCTCGTCGGGCTCCGCCTCGTCGAGGATCCGCGCGAGGTCGCTCGTCGCACCGAGCACCTTCACGCCGTCGATGCGCAGCCGGCGCTTGGTGGGGTCGTCGTCGACGAAGCCGACGGGCTTGAGGCCGAGCTCCGGGTTGCGCAGGATCTCGCGCAGGACGAGCCGGCCGCCGTCGCCGGCGCCGACGATCAGCAGGCCGCGCGCGTCCTTGCGCGCGCGAAAGCCGCGCAGCGGGCGCTCGTAGACCGTGCGCGCGACGAAGCGCGCGCCGCCGACGAAGGTCAGCGTGAGCAGCAGAAACAGCGCGAGCACGCCCGAGGGCGCCGTCACCGTCGCCTCGCCCACCGACGAGTTGCGCGTCACCGGGTGCGCGAGCGCGATGTAGCCCGGCAGCAGCAGCGAGGCGACGACGACCGCCTGCACGATCGCCGAGTAGTCGCGCTGGGTGACGTAGCGCCACCATTTCCCGTACAGGCCGAAGGCCGCGAACGTCAGCAGCGAGCTGGCGACGACGACCGGCAGCGTCGCGTCGAAGAGCTCGCGATAGCGCGGCGGAACGGCCGGCCCGTCGAAGCGAAGCCGGTAGGACAGCCAGTACGCGAGCGCGACCAAGACCCCGTCGACCACGATCTGCGGCAGCGAATGGCGGTGCAGCGGGAAGGCCGCGGAGCGGATCCGTCGGCGCATCGGTGCCGATTGTAGGGCGCGAGGCGGCGTCAGTGGGCCGCCGCGTGCCCGGCCACGGGGCGCATCAGCAGCTCGGCGAGCAGGGCCGGGTCGCGGCGGATGCGCTCGCCGGCGCGCGCATCCGGCGCCCGCTTCTCCAGCACGACGTCGCCGGCGCTGCGCAGCAGGCGCAGGCGACCCTCGGCGATGAGCCGCTCGTCGACCGCGCCGAGGCGCCCCTGGAACGTCGTCCAGACGGGCGTCCCGAGCGCGACGGCCTCGCGGTTCATCGTCCCCCCGGCGGAGACGACGAGGTCGGCGTAGGCGATCAGCGACTGCGCGTCGATCGCGCGGTCGGGGACGATGAAGCCGTCGCGCAGCTCGGCGCGCTGCTGGGCGGTGCGTGGCAAGACGACCGTCTGCACGCCTCGCAGCCGCTCGAGGACCGCGCCGAGGACGTCGTTCTCGAAGCGGTGATACAGCGAGACCGCCGGCGGGGTGCGCACGACGGCGATCGGCTGCGCGCGATCGAGGCCGAGCTCGGCGAGCACCGCGGGGTCGGGCTCGAAGTCGGCGAGGTAGTACTCCTCCTTCAGGCCGGGATAGCGGGCGATCTTGCCGCCGGCGCCGTAGCGCACCAGGCGCTGCGCCGGAATCGCCTCCGGCACCACCACGGTTCGCGCCAGCCGGCAGTTGACCGTGTGCTGCACGGTCGCCCACTCGTAGTCGAACATCGTCGCGCAGGGGATCCCCAGCAGGCGCGCCGCCACCGTGACGTCGTTGGACCCATGGCCGAGCGCGAGGTCGAAGCGCCGGCCGCGCGCCCAGCACGCCAGGGCGGTCGAGCGCGACAGCAGCCCGAGCCCCTTCGCCGCCAGCCTGCCCCCGCGGTGGCGGCCCACGACCGTGTGCGCGATGCCGAAGCGCTCGAGCAGCCCGAGCGTCTGGGCGAAGTCGCGCGCGGTGATCTGCACCTCGTGGCCCTGATCGCGCAGGGCCGCGACGACCGGGCGCAGCACGAGGACGTGGGGGCTGTTGGTGAGATCGACCCAGACGCGCATCGCGTCGTGAGGCTACGCACCGCCGCTCCTGTGCGGTACCTGAACGCCGTGGCTCCGCAGCCCCGGCGGGCGATACCCTGTCGCGCTCGTGCTCGTCATCGCGTCATTGACGGACCCGGTCGTCGAGTTCGCCACGCGCGTCGTCGCCGACCTGGGCCTGCCCGGGGTGTTCGTGCTCATGTTCTTCGAGAGCGCGTGCATCCCGATCCCCAGCGAGGCCACGATGCTCTTCGCGGGCTTCAACGTGAGCACCGGCCACTACAGCCTGGTCGCGGTGACCCTCGTCGGCGCGTTCGCGAACCTCGGCGGCTCGTGGCTCGCCTATGCCGTGGGCTATTACGGGCGCGTGGACCTCGTCGAGAAGCACGGCCACCTGCTGTTCATCAAGCCCCATCACCTGCACGCCGCCGACCGGTGGTTCGAGCGCCACGGCGACGCGACCGTCTTCTTCACGCGGATGATGCCGATCATCCGGACCTTCATCTCGCTGCCGGCGGGCGCCGCGCGGATGCCGTTCCTGCGCTTCTCGGTGCTGACCTTCCTGGGCTGCCTGCCCTGGGTCTTCGCGCTCGCGTTCATCGGCAAGCAGGTCGGTGCGAACTGGACGGACTGGAAGGACTCGCTGCACTACGTCGACTACGTCGCGGTGGCCGCGATCCTCGCCGGCATCGCCTTCCTCGTGCTCCGGCGGCTGCGCGGCGGGCGGGGCGAGGGACCGGGCGGGCCGGTGGAGCCGGCCGCCGATGCCGGCCGCGGCTGACGCGCTGCTTCGCACCCGCGACGCCATCGCGCTGGGGCTCCTGCACGGGCCCGCGGAGCTGCTGCCGGTCTCCTCCTCGGGCCACGTCGCGGTCGTGCCGTGGCTGCTGGGCTGGCCCTACAGCGACCTGGACGC
>JAXDFS010000241.1:0-9633 GCA_034665465.1 Solirubrobacteraceae bacterium | reverse complement strand
CGACGGTAGGCCGCCCAGCTATGAGAAAGCTAAGTCCGGGAGGCGGCTACGCGGCCGAGCCGCGGGCCATCTTGCGCAGGTCCATCGCCTCGTCGAACGTCGCCTCATCGACGCCGTTCTCGAGCGCGACCTCGCGCAGCATGCGGCCCGAGGAGGCGGCCTCCTTGACGATGACCGCCGCCTTGTCGTAGCCGATGAAGGGGTTCAGCGCCGTGGCGGCCGCGAGCGTGGACTCCGCGGAGCGCCGGCAGCCGTCGACGTTCGCCTGGATGCCCTCGACGCACTTGGAGGCGAACAGCTCGCTCGCCGACGCCAGCAGGTGGATCGAGCCGAGCAGGTTGCGCGCGATCAGCGGGATGCGGACGTTGAGCTCGAAGTTGCCCTGCAGGCCGCCGATCGTGATCGCGACGTCGTTGCCGATGACCTGGGCGCCGACCTGCATGACGACCTCGGGGATGACCGGGTTGACCTTGCCGGGCATGATCGAGGAGCCCTTCTGCAGCTCGGGCAGGAGGATCTCGCCGATGCCGGCGCGCGGGCCGGAGCCCATCATCGCGAGGTCCTGGGCGATCTTCGTCAGCGACACGGCGACGACCTTCAGCGCGCCCGACAGCTCGACGAGCGCGTCGCGGTTGGCCTGGGCCTCGAACGGGTCCTCCGGCGGCGAGATCTCAAGCCCGCTGGACTCCGACAGCCGCGCGCGAATGCGCTCGGCGAACTCCGGGTGGGTGTTCAGGCCGGTGCCGGTGGCCGTCCCGCCGAGCGGGATCTGGGCGACCTGCGGCAGCGCGTTGCGCACCCGCCGCGCGCCGAGGCGCACCTGGGCGGCGTAGCCGGCGAACTCCTGGCCGAGCGTGACCGGCACGGCATCCATGAGGTGCGTGCGGCCGGCCTTGACGACGTCCTCGTACTCGGCCGCCTTGTCCGCGAAGGCGCGCTCCAGGCGCTCGAGCGCAGGCAGCAGCCTGTTGGTCGCCTCGTCGAGCGCCGCGAGATGGACGGCGCTCGGGAACACGTCGTTCGACGACTGGCCCATGTTGACGTGGTCGTTGGGGTGCACCCCGTCGCCGGCGAGGCTCGCGATGACCTCGTTGGCGTTCATGTTCGTCGAGGTGCCCGAGCCGGTCTGGAAGACGTCGATCGGGAACTGGTCGTCGTAGCCGCCGGCGGCGATCGCCTCGGCGCCGGCGGCGATGCGCTCGGCCAGCTCGGGGTCGAGCTTGCCGAGCTGCGCGTTCACGCGCGCGGCGGCGCCCTTGATCGCCGCGAGCCAGCGGACGACGCTGATCGGCACGCGCTCCCCGGAGACGGGAAAGTTCTCCACCGCCTTGGCCGTCTCGGCGCCCCACAGATGCTGCTCGGCAACGCTCATGGCGTCAGCCTATCCGCCCTCGGCAGCGGCCTGCGCGGCGAAGCGCCCGCTGACGACCTGCACCGACGGCTTGGCCTTGTAGCGCAGGTCGAACAGCCCCTTCTGGTTGATGCCGCGCACGAGCTTGATGTCGGGCACCTGGCTCTTGATCGAGCCGCCGTAGAAGGTCGGCGCGACCGCGAAGTCGCGCAGGTTCCAGACGAGCGCGCCCGCGAGGTTGGGGATCTGCGCGTAGGTCGAGAGGTGCAGGTCCAGCAGGTGCGCCTGAAACGCGTAGCCGCCCGGCGATGTCGTCGCGTTGCGGCCGTTGGCCTCCGCGCCGAACTCCGTGACGGCGATGACCTTGTCGGGGAACACGCTGCGGATCGCGTCCAGCCGCTTGCGGATCTGGCTGCGCAGGCTGTCGGCGCTGGCATGCGTGGACTCATACCAGCCGATGTAGTTCGTCCATCCGATCATGTCGACGTTGGCGTAGATCCGCGACGTGTGGTGGGGCGGATGCGCGCCCCAGATGTCCAGCGCGATCGGCCGGCTGGGATCCAGGCGCTTGAGCTCGCTCGCCATCGACTCCAGGTATGGGATCTGCCCGCCGGGATGCCCGTTGCCGGCGACCTCGTTGGCGAGGTTCCAGGTGATGATCGAGGGGTGCAGCTGGTCCTGGCGGAACGTCGTGCGCACCCGGTTCTTGGCGGTGCGGATGCGCCTGGCGCCGACCGACGTCCAGTTGCCGGGCGCGTCGGTGGGGCCGACGCCCTGCCAGATCATGATCCCGGCCGCGTCCAGGCGCTCGAGCAGCCCCTCGTCGAGCGGGTGCTGCGTGCGCGTGGCGTTGGCGTCGATCGCCTTGAGCTCGGAGACGAGGCGGTCCTCGTCGGCGGGCCGCAGCCCGTCCCCGCGGCCGAAGACGTCCTCGTGGATCGAGGCGCCGCGCAGGCGGATCGGCTTGCCGTTGAGCAGCAGCCGGGTGCCGTCCGCGCGCACCTCGCGCAGCCCGACCTTCGCCCGGTACGACGATTCCCCGGGGACCTCGAGCTCGAGATCCCACAGGGTGGGCGAGGAGGGCGACCACAGCTCCGGGTTGTCGATGCTCGCCGTGGCGTTCACGACCTCGGTGGTCGCCTTGCCGATCGGCTCGGGGGCGAACACCAGCGGGACGTGCCGGTCGCCGTGGCTCAGCGTGCCGGTGACGCCGACCACGCGCGAGTCGACGTGGTTGCGCACGTGGACGTTCACCGAGACCTGGGCCGTGTTGCCCGAGAGCTTGGTCTGCAGCACGGGGTACAGCAGCTCGCTGGCGCCGATGCGGTGGATCGACACGCCGCGGTTGATGCCGCCGAAGTTGAACCACAGCCGGTGCCAGCCGTCGCGCTTCATGGCGGTCGGCCCACGCCAGTCGGCGCGCACGACGAGCGTGTGACGCACGCCGGTCTTCAGGAACGCCTGCGCCTCGAAGGGCAGGTACTCCCCCGTGTGGGTGCGCACGAGGTTGCCGTCGACGAAGACCTGGACCTTGTGGTTGACGGACTCGAAGCGGATCGCGTAGAGGCCGTCGGTCGGCACGTCGATCTTCGTGCGATACCAGCCGATCGTGCCGCGGAACGTCGCGATCCCGCGGCGGCCGCTGATCCGCGTGGCGCTCGGGACGTAGGGCGTGTGCACGAGGTCGCCCTTGAACCTGCCGTCGGCATAGCCCTTGTCGAGGCCGACGTCGTCGGGGTCGCGCTTGAAGCGCCACAGGCCGCTCAGCTGGGCGCGATCGCCGGGGCCCGAGTAGATCAGCGGCGGGTCGCCGTGCGGGGCGAGCACGACCGAGCCGGCAGGAGCGTCCGGAGCAGCCGACGACACGGCGACCAGCGCGGCCACGAGCACGATCGCAAGCGCGACGAGGCCCCCGATCGCCGCCCCGATCAGCCGTCTGCTCACGCTTCCCCGTTCTTCGTGTCGGTCACAAGGCTCCCCGCGCCGTGGTGCGCGCAGGGCAACGAGTGCCGGCGCCCAAACGTCCCGCGCCGCTGCAACGCGGCGGCGGAGGGAATGTAGCGCTCGCCCTCGATCCGGGCGACGGCTGACCGTCATGCGGCGCCGAGGCGCTGCTTCGCGGTCTTACAGGCTCATCGCCACGTACTTGATCTCGAGGTACTCCTCGATGCCTTCCGGGCCGCCCTCGCGGCCGAGCCCCGACTGCTTGACGCCCCCGAACGGGGCGCCCGCGTTGGAGACCATGCCCTGGTTGAGCCCGACCATGCCGGTCTCCAGGCGCTCGGCGACGCGAAAGGCGCGGCGCAGGCCGCTCGTGTAGAGGTAGGCGACGAGGCCGAACTCGGTGTCGTTGGCGGCGGCGACCGCCTCGTCCTCGGTCGCAAAGGCGCGCACGGGCGCGACGGGGCCGAAGATCTCCTCCGCGAGCAGCCGGGCGTCGTCCGGGACGTCGGCGAGCACGGTCGGCCGGTAGAAGTGCCCGGGGCCGTCGACGCGCTCACCGCCGCAGAGCACGCGTGCGCCCTTGACGACGGCGTCGTCGACGAGCTCGGCGACCTTGTCGAGCTGGTCGGCGTCGATCAGCGGGCCGACGTCGACGCCCTCCTCGGTCCCGCGGCCGATCTTCAGCGCGCCCATGCGCTCGGCGAGGCGCTCGGCGAACTCGGCCGCGACGCTCTCTGCGACGTGGAAGCGGTTGGCGGCCGTGCAGGCCTCGCCGATGTTGCGCATCTTCGCCACCATCGCGCCCTCGACCGCGGCGTCGAGATCGGCGTCCTCGAAGACGACGAACGGGGCGTTTCCGCCGAGCTCCATCGACACCCGCAGGACCTGCTCGGAGGCCTGCGCGATGAGCGACCGCCCGACCTCCGTCGAGCCCGTGAACGAGAGCTTGCGCGTGCGCGGATCGGTGATGACCGGCTTCATGACCGCGCCCGAGGAGCGCGCGGTGATGACGTTCAGCACGCCCGCCGGCAGGCCGGCCTCCTCGAGGATCCGCGCGAGCATCAGCATCGACAGCGGCGTGAGCTTCGCGGGCTTGACGACCATCGTGCAGCCGGCCGCGATGGCCGGGGCGATCTTGCGCGTGCCCATCGCCAGCGGGAAGTTCCAGGGCGTGATGAAGACGCAGGGCCCGACCGGCTGCTTCATCGTCAACACGCGCCCGGAGCCGTTCTCGGCGACGGTGAAGCGGCCGTCGATGCGCACGGCCTCCTCGGAGTACCAGCGCAGGAAGTTGGCCGCGTAGGCGACCTCGGCCTCGGACTCGGCGAGCGGCTTGCCCATCTCGAGCGTCATGAGCAGCGCGAGCTCGCCGGCGCGCGCGGTCAGCGCGTCATAGGCGCGGCGCAGGACATCGGCGCGCTCGCGCGGGGCGCTGTTGCGGAAGGTGGCGAAGGCGGCGTGCGCGGCGGCGAGGGCGTCCAGCGCGTCGCCGGGCGTGGCGTCGGCGACCTCGGCGATCGTGGCGCCCGTCGCCGGGTCCTCGACGGGAAGCGTCGCGCCGTCGGCGCCGTCGCGCCAGGCGCCCGCGATGAAGAGCTGCTTCGGGACCGCGGCGAGGATCGCCTGCTCGGCCGCGCGGTCACCGTCGGCGGGCCCGGTGGTCACCGGCCGCCGCCGGATCTGATCTGCTGTCCGGCGTGCCCGAGCGTCGCATGCGTCACTCCGGGCCTGCTACCCGCATGGGCGGTGGGCGCAACTCCCCTCGCGCCGGCGTGTCCGCAGGATCGATGACGCCGCTTCGCACCATCCTCCTCGCGGCCCTGCTCGCCTGCGCCGCGGCCGCCCCGGCGCAGGGCGCCTCGCAGCTCGTCGTCAGCGGCGCCGGCTTCGGCCACGGGATCGGGATGAGCCAGTACGGCGCGATGGGCTACGCCCGGCAGGGCGCCGACCACGCTGCGATCCTCGCCCACTACTACACCGGCACGCAGCTCGCGGGGCTCGGCGGCCAGACGGCCGTGCGCGTGCTGCTGAAGACCGCGCCGCGGGTCGTGTTCAGCGGCGCCGTGAGCGTCGCGGGCGCCCGCGGCCTCGATCCGGGGCAGCGCTACACGGCCGTCGGCGGGCTGACCGGCGCGGTGTCGCTGCGCTCGGCGTCCGGGCGCGACCTCGGCACCTATCAGCCGCCGCTGGCGATCATCGGCGGCCCCGCGGGCTTCGTGCTGCGCGGCCGCGCCCAGAACGGCGTCCGCGACGGCGCCTATCGCGGCAACCTGGAGATCCGCTCCGCGGCGGTCGGCGGGGTCTCCGCGATCGACGCCCTCGACCTCGAGAGCTACGTGCGCGGGGTCGTCGGAGGCGAGATGCCCCCGGCGTGGCCGACCGAGGCCCTGCGCGCCCAGGCCGTCGCCGCGCGCACGTACGCGCTGGCGACGACGAAGTCCGGCGACGGCTTCGACCAGTTCGCCGACACGCGCTCGCAGGTGTACGACGGCATCTCCGGCGAGCATCCGACGACCGACGCCGCTGTCGCCGCCACGGCCGGCGAGATCGTCGTCTTCGACGGCAAGCCGATCATGACGTACTACTTCTCGACCTCCGGCGGGCAGACCGAGAACATCGAGAACTCGTTCCTCGGCGCGCAGCCGCAGCCCTACCTCGTGTCCGTCGATGACCCCTTCGACGGCGCCTCGCCGCGCCACCGCTGGACGAAGCGGATGAGCCTGCGCGGCGCCAAGCGGCGGCTGGGCTCGCTGCTGAAGGGCTCGCTGCGCCAGATCCGGGTCCTGCAGCGCGGGCGCTCGCCGCGCGTCGTGCGCGCGCAGGTCGTCGGGACCGGCGGGACGACCGCGGTCACGGGCCCCCAGTTGCGCTCCAAGCTCGGCCTGTTCGACACCTGGGCGCGCTTCACGGTCATCACGACGCACGGCGCGCGCGGCGATGGCGGCCGCCCGCGGGCGCCGAAGTCCAGCTCGAAGACGGGCGGCGCCGCGCCGCGGGCGATCCGCGCCTTCGCCGCGGTCGCGCTGCCGGCTGCGGGGACGATCAGCGGCGCGATCGCGCCGGTGCTCGCCGGCAGCCCGATCGTCGTCGAGCGCCGCGAGGCGGGCGGCTGGGTGGCGCAGTTCGAGGTGCCGGCGCCCGCGAGCGGGCGCTTCAGCGCGATCGTGCGGCGCAGCGGCCTGTACCGCGTGCGCCATGCGGGCGTCAGCGGGCCGCCCGTGCGCATCGGGTGATCGCTCAGCCGTTGTAGACGCGCGTCAGCGACTCGGCGACGCAGACGGGCTTCAGGGCGCCCTCGCCCTCGAACGTGAGCTTCATCGTGATCTGGGCGCCGCCGAGGACGTCGTCGACCGCCAGCAGCGAGATCCGCATCCGCACGCGGTTTCCGACCGGCAGCGGCGCCGGGAAGCGCACGCGGTCGAGGCCGTAGTTGACGGCGAACGCGAAGCCCTCGAAGCGCAGGACCTGCTTGGCGAACATCGGATGCAGCGACAGCGTGTAGTAGCCGTGGGCGATCGTGCCGCCGAACGGCGTCTGCGTCGCCTTCTGCGGATCGGTGTGGATCCACTGGTCGTCGCCGGTGACCTCGGCGAAGGCGTCGATCTCGGCCTGCGTGACCTCGTGCCAGTCGCTGACGCCGAGCTCCTCGCCGACCCGTGCGCGCAACTCCTCCAAGCCGGTGATCGTGAGCATGCCGGGAGCTTAGGACCTGCGGCCATCGGGATGGCCGATGTAGCGTGTGCCGATGGCACCACATGCGCTCGGGGCCTGCGGTCGCATGGCGCTGCCGGCACTGGGGATCGCTGCCGCGTGGCTCGTGGCGGCGGGCGAGGCCCAGGCGCTCGCGCGGCCGGGGCGGGTGGAGGGCGAGACGGTGAAGGTGGTGCAGACCACCGCCGATCTCGCGCAGCGCCTGACCCGCCTTCCGGACGAGCGGTTCGGCTCGCGCCATGTGCGCGGCGTTCAGGTCATCCGCGTCGACGACCACCGGCGCGGTCAGCGCGTCGCGGGATTCGGCGCCGCGATGACGGACACGGCTGCCTGGCTGCTTCACGACCGGCTCGCGCCGCCCGAGCGGGCAGCCGTCATGCGCAGGCTGTTCGGCGCGAGGGGGATCGGGCTGTCGTTCGCGCGAGTGCCGATCGGCGCGTCGGATTTCACGCGCGACGGCGTTCCCTACACCTACGCGGACGCCCCGCCGGGACAGTCCGATCCCACGCTGTCGACGTTCTCGGTCGCGCACGACGACGCCGACATCGTCCCGATGCTGCAGCAGATGCGCGCGATCAACGGCCGGGTGAACATCCTCGCAACGCCCTGGAGCCCGCCTGGATGGATGAAGAGCAACGGCTCGCTCGACAACCTCGCAGGCCGCGCCGAACTGCTGCCGAGCGCCTATCAGCCGCTCGCGGACTATTTCGTCAGGTTCCTGCAGGCCTACGCGCGCCGCGGCCTGCGGATCGACGCGATCACGCCCGCCAACGAGCCGGGGGCGGCGACGGGCTATCCCGGGATGAACTGGCCCGCGCCGCGTGCGGCGCGGTGGATCGTCTCGAACCTGGCTCCGGCACTGCGCGCAGCGAAGCTCGACACCAGCATCTACGGCCTCGACTCCAACTGGGCGGGGCGCGGCTACGCGAGGTCGCTGACGTCCCATCCCGGCGTGGCCGGCACGATCGCGGGCGTGGCGTGGCATTGCTACTACGGCAATCCGCGCGCGATGACCGCTGTGCACGTGCTCGCCCCGCGACTGCGCCAGCTCGTGACCGAGTGCTCCTCGGGTATCTCTCCCGGCCCGACCGCGGAGATGCTCATCGCCTCGCTTCGCAACTGGGCAAACGGCGCGCTGCTCTGGAACATCGCGCTCGACCCGCGCGGGGGGCCCGTCCAGAGCGCCGGGTGTCAGGCCTGCACGGCCGTCGTCACGGTCGATGCCCGCACCGGCGCCGTCGGCTACACCCGCGACTACTACGAGCTCGGGCAGGCCAGCGCGTTCATCCGGCCGGGCGCCCGCAGGCTCGCGTCGAACACCTTCGTGACGTACAACTCGACCGCCCTCGATCAGGGTCCCAGCTACGCAACCGCCGGGCTCGACAACGTCGCCTTCAGGAACCGGGACGGCAGCAGGGTGCTGCTCGTCTTCAACAACTCACGGCGCTCTCAGCGCTTTGCTGTGAGCTCGCGCGGACGCTCGTTCGGGCACACGCTGGCGTCGCAGGCGACGGCGACGTTCGTGTGGGATCGCCCCTGATCGAGATGGCGGTCAGCGGTTCTGAGAAGGCGCGACTAGCCTTCCGGTGGTGCCCGGCCCGCTGCTCGTCATCGACGCCCCGTCGCTCATGTACCGGGCGTTCTTCGCCCTGCCGCAGAGCATCACCGACGCCGAGGACCGGCCGGTCAACGCGCTGCTGGGCGTCGCGAACCTCGTCCTCTTCGTGGCCGAGCGCCACCGCCCGCGTGCCGTGGTGCTGTGCTGGGGCGCCGAGAAGGCGGCCTACCGCGCCGAGCTGTACGCCCCCTACCACGCCGATCGCCCGCCGATGCCGCCCGAGCTCGAGCGCCAGTGGCTGGAGGCTCCGGCGTTCTTCGGGGCGTTCGGCTGGCAGAGCCTCTCCGACGAGGAGCTCGAGGCCGACGACCTGCTGGGCTCGCTGGCGCGCATCGAGTCCGAGGCCGGCGGCGAGACGCTGCTGTTCACCGGCGACCGCGACATGTTCCAGTGCGTCGGCGAGACCGTGACGGTCCTCTTCCCGCGCGGCGGCAAGGACGGCCCCGAGGTCGTCGACGCGCCCGGCGTGCGCGAGCGCTACGGGATCGAGCCGGCGCAGGTCCCGGACTTCATCGCGCTGCGCGGCGACCCCTCCGACGGCCTGCCGGGGGCCAAGGGGATCGGCGCCAAGACCGCGCGCGACCTGCTGCGCAGCCACGGCACGCTCGAAGGGGTCATCGCCGCCGCATCGAAGCCCGGGGCCATGACCCCGCGCCAGGCCGGCGCCCTGACCGGCGATCCCGCTGCGCTGCTCGCCTTCAAGGACATCGCGACCCTGCGCGACGTCGCGCTCGAGCGACCCGCCGACGCGCCGCTGGACGGCCCGGCCGCAGCCGCCGCCGCGCGCAGCCGCGGGATGAACCGGCTGGCCGAGCGCCTGGAGGCATGGTCCTGACGCGCCGTCGCGATCGGACCGGCCACGCGCAGCCAACCGGCGGTGGCGGCCGCGAAGTGCGCCATCATCTGACCCCAGTGATCTGCAGGCCAGACCACTTGGCGCTCCGCGTCCTGCTCCTGGCGCTCGCGGCGGCCGCCGTGCTGGTGGCGCCCGCGCGCGCGCTGGCAGCCG
>JAXDFS010000240.1:0-7632 GCA_034665465.1 Solirubrobacteraceae bacterium | reverse complement strand
CCTGCACGCCGGAGAGGCGGTGCAGGCCGACGTACTCGATGAGCGCGCGGATGTCCGGCTGCGCGTCGTGCAGCAGCAGCACGAGCCCGGCCTTGCGCAGGCGCCGCGCGAGCATCGCGAGATCGAGCATGAGCGACGGGTCGGCGAAGACGAGGCCGCTGAGGTCGACGACCACGTTCGTCGGAGCCTGCAGCGCCTGCGAGAGCGCGCGGCGGCGGATCGACTGCGTCGAACGATCCTCGTCACCGGAGCAGCACAACAGCGGCGGGTGTTCGTCGTAGGAGACGATGTTGGCCAACCTACTCCAAGCGCGCCAGAGCGCAAGATAGAATCCGGAGCATGGCAACACTCACAGAGATCGAAGAGGCGCTCACGAACGTCATCGATCCCGAACTCGGTCTGGATTTCGTCGAGCTGGGGCTCATCTATGGCATCCAGCAGGACAGCGGCAACGTGCACGTCACGTTCACGCTGACCACCCCGGCATGCCCGATAGGGCCGCAGATCACCGAGCAGATCGAGGAGTTCGTCGCCCCGCTGGAGGGCGTGAACTCGGTCAAGAGCTCGATGGTCTTCGACCCGCCCTGGTCGCCGGAGAAGATGAGCGAGGACGCGAAGTTCGCACTCGGGTTCTGAGCCCCGGCGCGCCGGGCGCGCCGCGGTCTCGGACAGTGCAGCGCAGCGAACGGGCCCGGCGCGCGTTATGCATGTGATGCCGACGCGCCCGCAGCCCCCGATCGCCCGGCCGCGGGTGCTCGCGCTCGCTGCGGCGACGGTCGTCGTCGCGCTCGGCGGCGGGGCCGCCGCGGCGTCGCCGGCGCTCGCCGCAGCGCAGACCACCGGGCGCCTGCTCGTGACGCTCGCGCCCCGGGCCGCCGCGGGCACGCACGCGGGAGCGATGCGGGCTGCTGCCGCCTCGCTGCTCGCGGCCGGCGACATGCGCCGCTCGGGCGCGCAGGTCCCGCAGATCGGGCTCGTGTCCGTGCGCCCGCAGGCGGGGACGACCCTGCACGCGCTCGCGAGCGCCCTGCGCCGCCGGGCGGGCGTGCGGTCCGTCGAGGTCGAGCACCGCCACCAGCTGCGCGTCGTGCCCAACGATCCGGCCCTCAGCGCGCCGGAGGCGGCGCCCGGGACGCCGGCGGGCACGGTCGTCGAGTGGTGGGCCGCGCGGCTCGGCCTGCCGGCGGCGTGGGACATCACCCGCGGCACCGGCGCCACCGTTGCGGTCATCGACACCGGGATCGACGCCGGGCACCCCGAGCTGGGCCCCAAGATCGACCAGTCCGTCGACAACGACGCGACCCCCAACCACGGGCCCGCAACGGTGGACGAGAACGGCCACGGCACGCACGTCGCCTCGCTTGCCTGCGCGGCGGGCGACAACGGCGTCGGGATCGTCGGCGTGGGGCTGGACTGCCATCTGCTCGTCTTCAAGAGCGACCTCGGCGACGGCTCGGTCGCGCGCTCGATCGTGCAGGCCACCGACCTCAAGGCCGACGCGATCAACATGAGCTTCGGGACCGACGGCACCCAGCCCGCCTCGCAGGTGATCGTCGATGCGGTCAACTACGCCGTCGCCCATGACGTCGTGCTCGTCGCCGCGGCCGCCGATTCCCCCGTCGAGGAGCAGGGCGATCCCGCCAACCTGCTGCAGCCCAGCGGCACCGGCGCGGACATCGCCGCCGGGCGCGGGCTGTCGGTGACGGCCGCGACCGCGTCCGACGCGCGCGCCTCGTTCGCCGGCCGCGGCTCGCAGATCTCGCTCGCCGGCTACGGCACGTTCGCCGAGACGACAGGCCCGAACGGGCTGCTGGGCGCCTTCCCCGGCAACGCCACCGAGCTCGAGTCCGGCAGCCCCGGCCTGCCGCCGCTCTTTCCCGCCGAGCCGCCGTGCGGCTGTCGCTCGCCGTTTGGAGGCGACGCGCGCTACGCCGAGCTGCAGGGCACGTCGATGGCCGCGCCGATGGTCTCCGCGAGCGCGGCGCTCGTCAAGCACTTCAACCCCGACCTGCACGCTCCCGACGTCATCCGGCTGCTGAAGCAGACGGCGACGCGGCCGGCCGGCGCGACGTGGACGCCGGAGCTCGGCTGGGGGATCGTCAACCCGGCGGCGGCGCTGACCGCGGCGCGCCTGATCGACCGGCGCGCGCCGGCGTCGAAGCTGACAGGCCGCAAGACCGTGCGCGGCGCGCGCTCGATCACGCTGCGCGTCAGCGGGACCGACACCGCGCCGGCCGGCGTCCTCGCGTCGGGGATCGCCCACTTCGACATCTACCGCGGGACCAACGGCGGCGCCTACCGGCGCCTGCGGACGACGAGCGCCCCGACGCTCAAGGTCAAGGTCAAGCGCGGGTCGCGCTATCGCTTCTACTCGATCGCGGTCGATCGCGCCGGCAACCGCGAGCCGGTCCCGGCGCGCTCGGACCTGTCCACGCGCGTAGCGCGCTGAGCCGCCGCAGGGCCCTCAGGCCGTCGCCGGCTCGCGCGCCTGCCGGCGCGCCAGCGAGACGAGCTCGGCCAGGCACGTCTCGATCGCGTCGCCGAACGCGTCGAGGTCGTACATCGCGTCGTAGTCGCCGAGCAGGCCGAAGTTCATCTGGCCGTTGTAGGACATGATCGCGATCGCGAGCGCGTGGTCCTTGGGCAGGAACGCGATCGGGAACACCGAGGTCATCTCGTGACCCATGACGTACAGCGGGAACTGGGGCCCCGGGATGTTCGTGACGAGCATGTTGAACAGGCGCGTGGAGAAGTTCAGCCGCGAGGCCTGGGCGAGCACCGTCGGCGGCGCGAAGGCCTGCATGCTCGCGAGGACCTCGGCCCCGATGGCCTGCTTGGACTCCTTGAGGTCGTCCATCGCCGCGCGCACGACGGCCAGGCGCTCGACGGGGTCCTCGACGTAGACGGGCAGCGGGCCGCGCATGGCGGCGAGGCGGTTGCCGCCGGCGCTGCGCTCGTGCGAGACGCGCACCGAGACGGGCACGAGCGCGCGCAGCTCCATGCCCTCGGTGCGCACGCCGCGCGAGTGCAGCCAGTGGCGCAGCGCGCCGGCGACGACGGCCAGGACGACGTCGTTGACGGTTCCGCCGAAGGCGTTCTTGACGGCCTTGAAGTCGTCGAGGTCGCAGCCGACGCCGGCGTAGCGCCGGTGCGGGCCGATCTCGACGTTCAGCGGCGACGCCGGGGCGGGGTTCAGCCCGGCCCAGGCGATCTCGCCGATGCCCTCGGCGGCGACCAGCGCCTCGTCGAGCGCACGCTCGGGCTGCGTCAGCGCGGCGAGCGCCCGCGAGGCGACCGACACCGTCGCCTTCGTCATGCCGGCGATCCCGGCGGTCAGCAGGTCGACCGGATTGGGCTGCGGGTCCGGCGACCACGGCTCGAGGTCCGTCGGCGGCGGCGCGGGCTCGGGGCCGAGGTCGAAGAGCACCGTGCCGAGGTCGACGCCGGCGATGCCGTCGATCATCGCGTGGTGGCTCTTGGACAGCAGGGCGAAGCTGCCGTCGGCGAGGCCCTCGACGAGCCACAGCTCCCACAGCGGCTTGGAGCGATCCAGCTGCTGGGAGAAGACGCGCGCCGAGAGGTTCATCAGCTGCTCGTCGCTGCCGGGCTTGGGCAGCGCGGTGTGGCGCACGTGGTAGCCGAGGTTGAAGTCGACGTCGTCGGCCCACAGCGGCCGCCCGGTGGAGGCGGGCGGGTAGACGAGGCGCTGGCGGTAGCGCGGGACCAGGTGCAGCCGGGTGCGGATCGAGTCCAGGAACTCCTCGTACGCCGGCGCCTTGCCGCGGGCGCGCACGAGCGCGCCGATGTGCATGTGCGAGACCGGTCCCTCCTGGTGCAGGAAGGAGGCGTCGATCGCGGTCAGCCGGTCGAGATGGCTCTGCGTCATCGGCGCCACATTAGTACGTGCGCACGTACCCTCTCAGCAGCGATGGGATGGGACTTCTCGACCGAGCCGGAGTTCCAGGCCCACCTGGACTGGATGGCCGCATTCGTGCGCGAGGAGATCTGGCCGCTGGAGACGCTCGACCTCGGCGAGGCGCAACTGCAGCGCGCGCTGCGCCCGCTGCAGGAGCGGGTGCGCGAGCGCGGGCTGTGGGCGGCGCACCTGGCGCCCGAGCACGGCGGGCAGGGCTTCGGGCAGGTGCGCCTCGGCCTCATGCACGAGATCCTCGGCACGTCGCCGTACGCGCCGACGGCCTTCGGCAACCAGGCGCCGGACTCCGGCAACAGCGAGCTGCTCGCGCTCGCCGGGACGCCAGAGCAGAAGGAGCGCTGGCTGGCGCCGCTGCTGGCCGGCGACCTGCGCTCCGCGTTCTCGATGACCGAGCCCGGCGCCGCCGGATCGGACCCCACGACGCTCACCACGCGCGCCGTGCTCGACGAGGGCGCCGGCGAATGGGTCCTCGACGGCCACAAGTGGTTCACGTCCAACGGCTCGATCGCGGACTTCCTGATCGTCATGGCCGTGACCGATCCCGCTGCGCGCTCGCACGCGCAGGCGTCGATGCTCATCGTCCCGGCGGACACGCCCGGCGTGACGATCGTGCGCGACGTCCCGACGATGGAGCAGCCCGCCGAGCACCTCGGCCGCCTCGGCGGCCACGCCGAGATCCTCTACGAGGCGGTGCGCGTGCCGCAGGAGAACCTGCTCGGCACGCGCGGCGCGGGCTTCGTGCTTGCGCAGTCGCGCCTGGTGCCCGGGCGCATCCACCACTGCATGCGCTGGCTGGGCGTCGCGCAGCGCGCCTTCGACATGCTCTGCGAGCGCGCCACCTACCGCGTCTCGCACGGCTCGGTGCTCGGCGACAAGCAGACGATCCGCAACTGGATCGCCGACTCGGCGGCGCAGATGCAGGCGGCGCGGCTCATGACGCTGCACGCCGCGTGGCGGATCGACACCGAGGGCGCCGCCGCGGCCCGGACCGACGTCTCGCTGATCAAGTTCTACGGCGCGCAGGTCCTGCACGACGTCATCGACCGCGCCCTGCAGATCCACGGCAGCCTCGGCTATTCGACCGATCTGCCGCTGGAGGCGATGTACCGCTACGCGCGCGGCGCGCGCCTGTACGACGGCCCCGACGAGGTCCACCGCGACGCGGTCGCGCGCCAGATCCTGCGCCGCTACGAGCCCCCGCCCGGCGGCGTCCCCAGCGAGCACGTGCCGACGCGCCGGGCGGCCGCGCGCGAGCGCTTCGCCGACCTGCTCGACGTCGTGACGAGCAATGACTGACCGCTCCTTCGGCCCGCTCGGCCTCATGGTGCTGGCGCAGCTGCTGCTGGTGGTGGTGCTGCTCACCTGGGCGGCGGTCGGCTTTCCGCTGCCCGGCACCCTGATGGGAACCGCGCAGCGCACGACCACGTCCGCCGGCAGCAATCGCTCGCCCGTCGCGCTGACCGCGAGCCTCGCGCCGCGCCCCACCGCCGACCGCTTCGACGGCACGCGGGCGTTCGCGCTGCTGCGCGAGCAGGTGCAGAGGTACGGCTGGCGCCCCGCCGGCTCGACGGCGCTGCGCCGGCTGGCGGTGCGCCTGCGCGCGCAGCTGCCGGCCGGGCGCCTGGAGCCCGTCGCAGGCCACCCCGGGCTGCGCAACGTCGTCGGCTCGCTGCCCGGGCGCTCCCCGGCGATCCTGCTCGGCGCCCACTACGACGTCGAGGCCGCGCCCGAGGGCTTCGTCGGCGCCAACGACGGGGCCGCCGGCACCGCCGCCGTCGTCTGGGTCGCGAAGGCGCTGGCGCATGCGCCGCGCATCCCCGGCGCCCGCGCCGTGCGCTTCGTCCTGTTCGACGGCGAGGAGGAGCCGGCCGGCTGCCAGCCGTTTCTCTCGTGCGGCGTGCGCGGCTCCAACGCCTACGCCAAGCGGCACGCGTCGGAGATCCAGAGCATGGTGCTGCTGGACTACATCGCCGAGAAGCACAACCTGAGCATCCCGCGCGAGCTGGGCTCCGACCCGGCGCTGTGGGCCCGTCTGCGCGCGGCGGCCCGCGCCGTCGGCGTCGGCACGCTGTTCCCGGACGCGACGTCGGGTCAGATCCTCGACGACCACACGCCGTTCACGCAGCGCGGCATCCCCGCGATCGACCTGATCGACTTCGACTACCCCCCGCGCGACACGCTCGCCGACACCGTCGACAAGGTGTCGGCGCGCAGCCTGGACGCGGTGGGGGAGGCGGTCGTGCGCCTCATGACCAGCCTCCGCCGTCCATAGGCGGCCTGCCGCGGCGGTCCCGGCAGGCTGCCGGGACCGCGTGCTCGTGCTCGTGCTAGTGGACGGTGATCCGGCGCGCGCGGCTGATGCCCGCCAGGTGGTCGGCGGGCCCGTTGTTCGACACGCGCACCTGGTAGACCCCGGAGCGCGCGATGCGCACGGCGCGGCTGTAGCGCGAGCGGGCCGAGCCGTCGTCGAGCAGACGCGTACGGGCGATCGTCACGTAGGAGCCCGTCGAGCTGCGCTTGCGGATCGACACGAGCGCGCCGTCGTGCGCGGGATAGGCGCGGCCCGAGAAGACGACGCGCGTCCCGCGGCGCGGGGTCGCGTCGCCGAGGATCAGCCCGACGCGGATGCGCACGCCGACGGCCACCTCGCCGCTGACCGTCGGCGGCGCGGTCTTCGCCGTCACGCGATAGCGGGTGATGACGCCCGGCTTGACCGTGGCCGCGTAGGTGCCGTTGGCGTTCGTCGTCACCGTGGCGATCTGCCTGAAGGCCGTGAACGGCGCCGGGTTGGCCTCGACGACGACGGTCTGGCCGCCGGCCTGGCCGCCCGCGAGCTTGCCGGTGAGCGTCGTGGAGCCGCCGAAGTTGATCGGATTGGGCGCCGCGGCCAGCGTCAGCTGTCCGGCGACGGGCTTCGGCGGCTTGGGCGGCTGCTTCGCCGTCGCCATCCCGGCGGGGATGCCGGCGGTGAGCAGGAGCGCGACTGCTGTGCTGGTGGTGCGGATGCGGGACACGTGGTCCTCCAGGGCTGATATCGGGTGAGAGAGGGGCCTGAGCGCGAGGCGCTCCGGGATGCGAGGTCGCTCAGCCCCGTGGGGCTTTGGGCCGAGCAGTCGTGCGGCGGGCGCGAGCGGCCTTCGGCCGCGGGTTCCCGCGGTGTGCGGGTGCGGCGGGAGTGGCGCGCCTGGGCGTGACCCGTCGTCCGCGAGCGGCGGCGGGCCGTGGGCTGGGGTGCCGCGCCGGCTTCGCGGCGGGTCGGGTGCGACGATGCTTTGCGCCGGCCGATGAAGGCCTCCCGGCGCGCTGCCCGGCGGACTTGCCGTGCGGGGTAGCCGCGGGCGGCAGGGGCGTCGCCGGTGGCACCGGTGGCACCCCCAGCGTCGGCGCGACCGGGCGCACCGCAGGGGCCCCGCGGGCGGGCTGTGGGTGGCTTGCTGCCTGGTTGGGCAGGGTGACACCGACCGTCCGGTAGGGCTGCGTGACGACCCTGGGCAGCGACACGCCTGCTGCCGCCAGACCGACCGGCGCCAGCAACGTCGCGGCAGTGGCCGACAGGCCCAGCCGCCACGCAGGCCGGCGGCGCGGCGCACGACGACGGGCGGCGGGCTCGGCGCCCGCTGCTGCTGCCGCCGCCGCGAGCGCGGTCACCTGTCGCCTCGCCGTGCCCTCGTCGACCGGCCGCACGTAGGCGCGGCGAA
>JAXDFS010000239.1:0-9512 GCA_034665465.1 Solirubrobacteraceae bacterium | reverse complement strand
CTGGGCGAGCATGCGCCCGACCGTCGCCCGGTTGCGATGGACGACCGCCGCCTCGGGCCTGCGTTCGAGGCCCCAGCCGGCGGCGCGCAGGCGGAAGCAGAGGTCCGCGTCGCCGCCCGAGCGTATGGACGCCTCGAAGCCGCCGACCTGCGCGAACGCCTCGCGGCGCACAGCCGCGTTGGCCGTCTGTGCGAAGGGCCAGGCGTCGTCGGCGAGCGTGATCTCCTGGCTCATCGAGGACTTCAGGTACGCGTAGCGGGATGCGGCCGTGTCCGTCGCGGGTTCGTCGTCGACGACCGCTCCCGCGAGAACGCCGGTGGTGGGAGCCGGCGCCGTCGCGAAGTAGCGGTCGAGGAGATCGGGCGGCGGCAGGACGTCGGCATCCACGAAGACGAGCCACGGCGCCTGGCCGGCGACAGCGGCCACATTCCGGGCGTGGTAGGAGGTCTGCCGCTCCCCCGCGCCCACGATGCGCACGGGCCCCTGCGACGAGTCGACCGCGCCCGGGCGGTTGTCGGCGATCGTCAGCGTGTCCTGCGGGCCGATCGCGATCGCCGCCAAGCGATCGGCGACCCGCGCGAGGTCCGCGTCAGACCCCTTGAACGGCAGCACGACATCGACGGCAGGGCGCGAGACCACGCCGAGCAATCTACGGCCCGACCCCGAGCCCGGGTGCTCGAGCCCCACCCTTGGCATACTTCCCATCCCACATGGGGGCGTAGCTCAGTTGGTTAGAGCGCCGGCCTGTCACGCCGGAGGTCGCGGGTTCGAGTCCCGTCGCTCCCGCTCCGCCGTGGGTCCGGTTCGCCGGGTAGCAGCCGCCGTCAGAGGCCTCGCACCCCGTGCGACTCCTCTCACATGGATTGCGAATCGCCCGACTTCCGAGCAACGGTGCTCCGCGACGGCACCGTGCGCATCGTCGACTGGGGCCCGTGGCTTGCCACCGGCGGCCCGCTGTACACGCTGCTCGAGGCCCGCGGTCGCGCCGGGATCGGGATCGCCGACCTCACCGTCATCCGCGACGAGGAGGACATCGCGATCGAGGTGGTCGCCGACTTCCGCTGTGGCGACACGCCCACGCACCGCGAGACGCTCATCGACTGGGCCGCGCGCGTCGGCTACCGGCGGGCGTGGTTCGACGGCGAGATCGCCGACCTCGAGCCGGCGCCCGGGGGCTCGGCGCACACGCGCTGCACCGGCTGTCGGGCGCGGCTCGTCGACGCGGACGGATCGTTCTGGGACTTCGTGCGCCGTCGCGGCGCCTTCCCGACCGCGTGCGTCCTGTGCGGCTCGGACCTGCCGCAGTGGACGCCCGCGCGTCAGACCCGAGGCGTCCCGAGCGACCCGAACGCATCAGAGAACTCGAGGAGGCCCGCATGCAGGTGAACACCTACGCCGACGTCGATGTCGTCGCCGTCGAGCAGGACGACGAGGTGACGGTGATGATCGAGCTCACCGCGCCGAGCCCCGCGACCGACACGCCGCGGCCGCCCGCCGCCGTGCAGGTCGTCCTCGATCGCAGCGGCTCCATGGACGGCGAGCGCCTGGAGGCGGCCAAGCAGGCCCTCGTGCGACTCGTCGACCGCCTCGATCCCGGCGACCGCTTCGGCGTCGTGGCCTTCGACGACGAGGTCCGCATCGTCGTCCCCGCCGGCGAGCTCGACGACAAGGCCGCTGCGAGGCGCGCGATCGCCGACCTGCAGACCGGCGGCATGACCAACCTCTCCGGCGGCCTGCTGCGCGGGCTGCAGGAGGCTCGCCGCGTCGCCGGCGACGGCGGCTGCACCCTGTTGCTGCTCTCCGACGGCCACGCGAACGCGGGCGAGACGGACCCGGCGAAGCTCTCCTCCGTCGCCGCCGGCGCCCGCGAGCACGGCATCACCACCTCGACCGTCGGCATCGGCATGGGCTACGACGAGCTGCTGCTCGCCGGCCTCGCGCGCGGCGGGCAGGGCAGCCACGTCTTCGCCGAGCACGGCGACGGCGCCGCGGCCGCCGTGGCCGGCGAGATCGAGGGCCTGCTCTCCAAGACCGTCCAGGCCGCGGGCCTGCTCGTGCGCCCCGACGCCGCCGTCGGGACCGTCACCGTCTGGAACGACCTGCCGGGCCACCCCGTCGGCGGCGGCATCATGGTCGAGCTGGGCGATCTCTGGGCCGGCGAGCAGCGCAAGCTCGTCCTGACGTTCAACGTCCCCGCCAAGACGGAGCTCGGCCTCGCGCAGATCGCGGAGCTGGAGCTGCGCTACGTCATGCTGCCGGCCTTCGCCGAGCAGACGATCACGATCCCGGTCTGCGTCAACGTCGTGCCCGGCGACCAGGCGGCGGGACGGATCCCGGACCAGACGGTCCGCACCGAGCTCGTCTACCAGCAGGTGCAGGACGCCAAGCGCAGGGCCGCCGACGCGCTGCGCGGCGGCGATCACGCGACCGCCCGGCGCGCGTACGAGCTGGCCGGCACGGCTCTCGACGACGTGCTGCTCGCCTGCCCGTCGCAGGAGATCGCCGAGGAGCGCGACGTCATCGAGCAGCTGCGCACCCGCGCGGATGCGGGCGAGGCCGACTGGGCCGCGAAGTTCAGCCGCATGGATCACTCGCGCAAGAGCCGCAGGCGCGGGCGCGGCGACCTGGGAATGTGAGAACGTCAGACCTTGGCCGCCACGCGCGACTCCTCTCATGTGGGCAGACACCACGAAGAGAAGCTTCGCCGGTTCCTCGCCGCCCGTGACAAGGGCGACGAGGCCGGCGCGCGCCGCTGGTGGGACGAGCTCATCAGCGACAACTTCGACCGCGTCCGCGCGATGGTCTACCTGCAGAGCCGCGGCCACCTGTCCTTCGACGAGCGGGAGGACGCGTTGCAGCGCGCCCTCGTCAAGCTCTTCAACAACATGATCCACACCTTCCGCGGAACCTCGGTGGGCGAATGGGTGGAGTCGACCCGGACGCTCGTCAAGTTCGCGTGCATCGACACCCAGCGCCGCGCGATGACGATCTCCAAGCACGAACGCTCACTCGACCATCAGGCCCGCGACGACGACGCCGGCCGCTGGGACGCCGACGTGTTCGCCGCAATCGAGAAGCAGCGCCGCGAGCAGGAGAGCGACGAGAACGACGCAGACGCCCTCGGCGAGCAGCAGGCCTTCCTGGACTGGGCCGTCCCGCAGCTCTCCGAGAAGCGGCGCCGGGTCATCGAGCTCGACCGCGCCGATGTCCCGGTCGAGGAGATCCAGAAGCGCCTCGGCGTGTCGCGCGACGTCGTCTACGCCTCGCGCAGCCGCGCGCTCAAGGATCTCGCCAGGCTTCGGGAGGCGTACGACTCATGACCGCCGTCGAGCAGCTTCTCGGCGAGTTCGTGGATGCGTGGAAGGCGGGGCGGCGGCCCGACGTCGAGGCCTACCTCGAGCGCGCGCCCCAGGCCGAGCGCGAGGAGCTGGCCGCGCAGCTCGAGGCCTGGCTGCAGATCGCCCCCACCCCCGCCTACGACGCGACCGCCCGCGCCGCGATCGCGCAAGAGCCCGCCCTGCGCGCGGCGCGCGAGGCTGCGGCGGAGATCCGCTCGCCACTGTCCGTGCGCCTGCCGACGCTGCGTGAGCGCTCGGGGCTGGCCGTGCGCGACGTCGCGCGGCGCCTGGTCTCGATCTTCGGCATCGAGGACGACGAACAGCGCGCGGCTGGCTATCTCGAGCAGATCGAGCGCGACGAGCTCGACCCCGGCCGTCTCTCGGGCAGGCTGCTCGACGCCCTCGCCGCGATCCTCGGCGCCGACCGCGACCAGCTCGCTTCCGGCACGGCTGCGTTCGCCGGCGGCCAGGCGTTCTTCAGAGCCGAGGACGACGCCGAGCGGTGGATCGCGCAGGACATCGACGCGCTGTCGCGCGCGGCCCTCGCCCCGGTGCCCGAATCGGGCCCGATGGACGAGCTCGACCGACTCTTCCTCGGCGGCCCGGAGGCCTGAGCACCCAGAGCGTCAGACGCCGATCGCAGCGGCGCCGCTCGCCAGGCGCTCGGGATCGCAGCCCGCCGACGCGGCCGCGTCGGCCACCGACACCGATCCGCCGGCGACCCCGGCCAGCGCCGAGCGCCGCAGGACCGGCGACAGCCGCGGCAGCGACGCGGCGTCCAGCGCAGAGATCGCGTCGACGACCGCCTCCGGCGCGACCCATTGCCAGAGCGACTCGTGCAGCCCGTCGGCGAGCTCCCGCTTGAGCACCTCGTAGCGGCCCGTGAGCCCGAGCGAGTTCAGGCGATACAGCGCCGCGATCGCCGAGATGCCATAGCGCGCGGCGATCAGCACGACGTCCTCCAGCGACGGCTCGCCGCGCAGGAGCGCGCGAACGCCGTCGGCGGGCGCGAGCAGCTCGGCGGCGAACGCGTTGGCCTGGACCTCGCGCGAGTCCCTGCTCTTGCCGCCGATCGTCGCGAACGTCTCGACGGGGAGATCGGCGTCATGCCGGCAGTGCACGTGGCCGAGCTCGTGGGCGAGCGTGAAGCGCTGGCGCACCGCCGCCTGCGTGCCGTTGACCCACAGCACCGTGCGCCCGCCCTCGCGCCAGCAGCAGCCCGCGATGCCCTGCGGGAGCGCGGCCACGACGACGGGCAGGCCGAGATCGCGCTCGACGACCGTCAGCACGCAGCCGACCGGCGCCGCGGCGTCGATCCCGAGCGCCGCCCGCGTGTCGCGTGCGCGCTTGGCGCCGATGTTGGTGTCCTTGCCGGCCATGGTCTGAGCTGGTCGGGCCGCGCGGCGCGTCAGACACGCCGACGGCCGCGCGACCCTTCACTGTGAACAGTCGCACCCCCGGCATCAACCGCGGCGCCCGCGCGAGGCGTACTCTCACCTCCGCGCTGGCAGGCAACGCAAACCCACGCTACGAGCAGGCTCTGGCATTCGCCGCCGAGGCACACGGCGCGGTCAGGCAGGCGCGTAAGGGCACGGACTTTCCGTACGTCTCACATCCCATCCGCGTCGCGGAGATCCTGAGCCGCTTCTGGTGCGGCGAGGACGCCGTCGTCGCGGGATTCCTGCACGACGTGATCGAGGACTCGAGGACGACCGCCGGCGACATCAGCTCGGCCTTCGGCCCGCGGGTCGCCGCGCTCGTGGTCGCGGTGAGCGAGCCGGACAAGTCCCTGCCGCGCAAGACGCGGATGCAGCAGACGATCGACCACCTCGCGCACGAGCGCGACGAGGACGTGCTCGCGCTCGTCGCGGCGGACAAGCTCGACAACATCCGCTCGATCGCCGACTCGATCAGCCACGTCGGCCACGAGCGGACCTGGGGTCTGTTCAACGCCCCACGACCCACACAGCACTGGTACTACCGCGCCATCGCCGCCGCGCTGCTCGGCAAGGATCCCGACAGCCGGCTGTTTCGCACGCTCGACCTCGAGACCCGGGCGCTCTTTGACGATTCGCCGCGCGGCGCGACCGGCTGAGCCTGTGCTGCACGTCCATCGCGCCGAGCGAGCCGACGGGCTGATCGACGCGCTCGGCGACCTGCTCGCCGAAGCGTTGCCTGCCGATCCGTTCACGGCCGAGGTCGTCTGCGTCCCGACTCGCGGCATGGAGCGCTGGCTGACGCAGCGGCTCTCCGCGCGCCTCGGCGCGACGCCGCAGCGCGCCGACGGCGTGTGCGCGAACGTCGACTTCCCGTCACCGCACCGGCTCGTCGGCGGCGCGATCGCGGCCGCATCCGGAATCGAGCCCGAGGACGATCCCTGGCTGCCCGAGCGCGCCGTCTGGCCGCTGCTGGAGGTCATCGACGGCTGCCTCTCCGAGCCCTGGCTGCGCACGCTCGCGGCGCATCTCGGCACGGGCCCCGACAACGTCCGCAGCGCGCGGCGCTTCAGCACGGCCCGCCACCTCGCAGAGCTCTACGACCGCTACGCGCTGCACCGCCCCGCGATGGTGCAGGCGTGGGCGGCCGGCGAGGAGGCACTGGCTGCCGCCGCCGTCTGGCAGGCCGAGCTCTGGCGGCGGCTGCGGGCGCGGATCGCCCAGCCCGGGCCCGCCGAGCGCCTGGACGGCGCCTGCGCCCGGCTGCGCAACGAGCCGGGGTTCGTCGACCTGCCACAGCGCATCTCGCTGTTCGGCCTCACGCGACTTCCCGCCGGGCACCTGCACGTCCTGCGCGCGCTCGCGGCGAGCCGCGACATCCATCTGTTCCTCCTGCACCCCTCGCCCGCGCTGTGGGAGCGCATCGCGCGCGACGAATCGGGGCGTGCAGAGGTCACGCGCCGCGCCGACGACACGACGGCGGCCCTGACCGCCAACCGCCTGCTCGCGTCGTGGGGACGGGATGCTCGCGAGATGCAGCTGGTTCTGGCGGGCTCGGCGGAGCCGGGTGCCGACCACCACCACCCCGTCGAGCACGCCGCCGGGACCCTGCTCGCGCGCATCCAGGCAGACGTGCGCGGCGATCGCCCGCCGCCGGGGCCGCCCCTGCACGACGAACCCGACGCCCGCCCGGCCCTCTCAGAAGACGACCGCAGCATCCAGATCCACTCCTGCCACGGGCGCGCGCGCCAGGTCGAGATCCTGCACGACGCGATCCTGCACCTGCTCGCCGAGGACGAGTCGCTCGAGCCGCGCGACGTCATCGTCATGTGCCCGGACATCGAGACCTTCGCGCCGCTCATCCAGGCGACGTTCGGCGCCGGCGAGATCGCCGACGGCGAGGTGATCGAGGCCCTCCCGGAGGGCATCCGCCCGCCCGATCTGCGCGTGCGGCTCGCGGATCGGTCGCTGCGCCAGACCAATCCGGTGCTCGGCGTCATCGCGCAGCTCATCGATCTCGTCGACACGCGCATGACCGCCTCGCAGGTCCTCGACCTCGCCGACCGCGAGCCCGTCCGGCGGCGCTTTCGCCTGGACGACGACGACCTCACGCGCATGCAGGACTGGGTGTCGGAGAGCGGGATCCGCTGGGGTCTGGACGCCGGCCACCGCGCGCCGTTCAAGCTCGATGCGCTGCCCGGCGGCACGTGGCGCGCGGGCCTCGATCGCATCCTCGTGGGCGTGACGATGACCGAGGACGGGCAGCGCCTGTTCGGCGGCGTGCTGCCGCTCGACGACGTCGAGAGCGGGGCGATCGGCCTCGCCGGGCGCTTCGCAGAGTTCGTCGATCGCCTGCAGGCGGCGATCGACGCCCTCGGCGAGCCCAAGACGATCGCCGAGTGGGCGGCACAGATCGCGACGGCCGCGGACGCGCTCACGGCGACGAGCCCGCGCGACGCCTGGCAGCGCGCCGAGCTGCAGCGACTGCTCGACGACGTCGCCGAGCAGGGCGCGACCGCGGGTACGAGCATCTCGCTGCCGGAGGTGCGAGCCCTGCTGGCCGAGCGCCTGCAGGGACGACCGACGAGAGCCAACTTCCGCACCGGCCACCTGACGATCTGCACGCTCGTCCCGATGCGCTCGGTGCCGCACCGCGTCGTCTGCCTGCTGGGCCTCGACGACGGCGTCTTCCCGCGCAAGGCGCCGCGTGACGGCGACGACCTCATGGTCGACGACCCGCACGTCGGCGATCGCAACCCGCGCACGGAGGATCGCCAGATGCTGCTCGACGCGCTGCTGGCCGCAACCGACCGGCTGATCGTCACGTACACCGGCAACGACGAGCGCACGAACACCCCGCGCCCGCCGGCCGTCCCGGTCGGCGAGCTGCTCGACGTCGTGGACGCGACGGCTCGCAGCGGCGGCCCGGCGCCCGCGCGCGAGCGGGTCGTGGTCCGCCATCCCCTGCAGCCCTTCGACCCCAGGAACTTCGCCCGCGACGCGCTCGTGCCCGGGCAGACCTGGAGCTTTGACTCGGTCACGCTCGAAGGCGCACGGGCGCTGACCGGCAGGCGGGCCGAGCCGGGGCCGTTCCTGACCGGCCCGCTGCCGCCGCTGGACGCGCCGCTCGTCGAGATCGACGACGTCGTGCGCTTCGGGCAGCATCCGGTGCGCGCGTTCCTGCGCCGGCGGCTGCGCATCAGCGTCACCGACTACTCCGACGAGGTCGACGACGACCTGAGCGTCGAGCTCGACGGCCTGGGCAAATGGGGCGTCGGGCAGCGCCTGCTCGACGCGCGGCTGGCCGGCGTCGCGGGCCGCACCGCGATCCTCGCCGAGATCGCCCGCGGCACGCTGCCGCCGGGCGTGCTCGGCCGGCCGGTCATCGACGAGGTCTTCCCGATCGTCGAGAACATCGTCAAGGAGGCCGAGGCGCTGATCGCCGGCGCAGGCGAGACCGGCTCGATCGACGTCCGGGTGCGGCTCGCCGACGGGCGGCTGCTCAGCGGCACGGTCCCCGGCGTGAGCGGCGACCTGCTGCGCACGGTGACGTACTCGCGCGTCGCCGCCAAGCACCGGGTGACGTCGTGGGTGCGGCTGCTGGCGCTCACCGCCGCCCATCCCGAGCGGGCGTTCTGCGCTGCGACCGTCGGGCGTGCGGGGAAGTCGAGCGTCGCTGTCGCGCAGATCCACCCGCTCGGCGCAGACGCCGGCACCCGCCGCGACGCGGCCGTCGCGCATCTCGCGACGCTCATGGATCTCTACGACCGCGGTATGCGCGAGCCGCTGCCGCTGTACTGCGCGACGTCGGCCGCGTATGCGGACGCAGCGGTCAACGGCGGCGACCGGATCGGGGCCGCCGGCGGCGCCTGGACCTCGGAGTACAACTTCGCCAGGGAGGACGCAGAGCTCGAGCACCAGTTCGTGCTCGGCGCCGTCCTCACGCTCGACGAGCTGCTCGACGAGCCGCCGCGCGCCGACGAGCAGGGAGCCGGCTGGGCGCTGGACGAGACGACGCGCTTCGGCCGCGTCGCGCGGCGGATGTGGGACGGCCTGCTGGCCTGCGAGGAGCTCTCGAGCCGGTGAGCGAGCCCGCCGACAACCCGCCGTTCGACGTCTGCGGGCCGCTGCCGGCCGGCGTCACGGTGCTCGAGGCGAGCGCCGGTACCGGCAAGACCTACACGATCGCCGCACTGGCCGCGCGGTACGTCGCCGACGGCGTGGCGCTCGAGCGGCTGCTGCTCGTGACCTTCACCCGCATGGCCACCGGCGAGCTGCGCGAGCGCGTCCGCGAGCGGCTCGTCAGCGTCGAGCAGGGGCTGTCGCGCGCGCTCGCGGGCGTCCCCACACCCGGCGACGAGGTGATCGCGCTGCTCGCGAAGGGCTCCAGCGCCGAAGTGCGAGTGCGCCGCGACCGGCTCGCGCAGGCGCTGGCGGACTTCGATGCCGCGACGATCGCCACGACACACGGCTTCTGCCAGGAGGTGCTCGGCGGCCTCGGGATCGTCGGCGACGTCGAGACCGACATGACGTTCGTCGAGGACCCGGCCGACCTCGTGGAGGAAGTCGTCGACGACCTCTTCGTGCGCCGCTTCCACCGCCACGGCCGGCCGCAGTTCGCGCGGGCCGAGGCGCTGCGCATCGCGCGGATCGCGGTCGCCAACCCGGCGGCGCGGATCGAGCCCGAGGCGGCGGGCGAGGATACGATCGCGGCGATGCGCGTCCGCTTCGCGTTCGC
>JAXDFS010000238.1:0-3689 GCA_034665465.1 Solirubrobacteraceae bacterium | reverse complement strand
CTCGGCGCGATCCTGCTCGGCGGCCTCGCGGGCGAGGCGATCGGGATCGAGGCGCGGCTGCAGCGCCTCGGCGACCGCCTGCAGGAGCGCGTCATGCGCTCGCGCCCCGCCGGCACCGGGACGACGGTCAGCGAGGCGTTCTTCACCGCGAGCCTGCTGTTCTGCGTCGGGCCGCTCACGGTCGTCGGATCCTTCGAGGACGGCCTGCGCCACAACATCGAGCCGCTGGCGACGAAGTCGCTGCTGGACGGCTTCGCGTCGGTCGCGCTGGCGTCCACGCTCGGTGCGGGCGTCGCGCTCGCCGCGATCACCGTCCTCGTCGTGCAGGGCGCGCTGACGCTCGGCGCCGGGCTCTTTCGCGACCTGCTGCAGGGCGAGGCGCTGGCTGCGATGACGTCCGCCGGCGGCGTGCTCATCATCGGGATCGCGCTGAAGCTGCTCGACCTCAAGGACGTCAAGGTCGGCAACTTCCTGCCGGCGCTCGTGTTCGCGCCGCTGCTCGTCGGCATCGCCGGGCTGTTCTGACGCGGCTACAGCGGCGTGCCGTTGGCCGACGCGAGGTCGCGCCGGAAGCCGGGCGCGCGGACGAGCTTGATCGGCTTGTGCGGCGGGGTCGGCTCGACGTAGTAGGCGACGCCGTCGCGCTCCTCGATCGCGCTGACCGCCGCCTCCTGGCGGCGCCAGGCGAGCGCGCCGATGATCGCGAAGCCGCAGGCGATCCCCGGGATCTGCGGCGCGATGAGCCCGAGCCCGAGCGCCAGGATCGTCGACAGCAGAAGCGGCCACATCCGGTTGACCAGCAGGCTGCCCGGGCGCTGCTCGGGCAGCGAGGACGTCGACTTCGCGTTGGCCAGCAGGCGCGCGATCGGCGAGTTGGTCTCGGCCCGGTGCCCGAGCCACGCGCCGATCATCACCGCCGCCAGCCACCAGGCGGCGATGACGAGCACGAGCGTCGGGTTGGCGTCGGCGCTCGCGGCGAGGACCGTGACCGCCGCCAGCGACGTGGCGGCGCCGCCGCACAGCAGGATCGCCGAGCGCAGGAAGTCCACGAACCGCATCCGCGCGTCAGTGGCTCTCGGACATCAGCTTGCCAGCGCGGACAGCAGCTCGCGCACGCCGGGCGGCCCGTCGACCATCAGGTCGGACGCCTCCTCGAGCTCGGGCAGCGTCTCGTCCGAGCGCACGCCGACGCAGACGGCGGCGCCCAGCTCGCCCTCGGCGACGAGTGCGCGCAGCGCGGCGAAGGCGTCGAGGTCGGTGCGGTCGTCTCCGACGTACAGCCCGGCGGCGAAGTCGCGGCCGCCGAGCAGCAGGCGCACCCCGCGTCCCTTGTCGATCGCGACCGGCGGGCGGACCTCGAGCACCTTGCGCCCCCAGTGGGTGGCCAGGCCCGCCGCGTGCGCCTGCTCGGCCACCTCGCGGACGGCGGCCTCGGCGGCGTCCTCGTCGGGAGCGCCGCGCCAGTGGAAGGCGGCGATCGCGCGCTTGTCCTCGGGGCGCACGCGCAGGCGCTGCATCTCGGCGGTGAAGACGTCGCTCGCGAAGCTGCGCACGGCATCGACGTGGGCGGCGATCTCGGGGTCGATCTCGACCTCGGTGCCGCCCGCCGGCAGCATCTCGGCGCCGTGGTTTCCGACGTAGGCGATCGACCCCAGCGACACCATCTGGCGCGCGGTCGAGGACTGGCGGCCGCTGATGCAGCCGACGAGCCCGTAGCGCTTGGCGACCGCGATCAGCTGTACGCGGGTCGGCTCCGGAACGCTCGCGTCGGCGGCGTGGCGGGTGATCGGCGCGAGCGTGCCGTCGATGTCGAGCAGGACCGCGGCGCGGGCCGGATCGGCACGCATGGGCTCCAGTGCCTCGGCGAGCGTGGCTGCGGCGGACATGACTTCTAGTATGGCGCGATGCTGACGCGCCGAACGCTGACGCTCGCCGCGATCGGCACGCTTGCGGGCCTCTTCAGCGGGCTCTTCGGCGTCGGCGGCGGCGTCGTGATCGTGCCGCTGCTCGTGCTGCTGCTCGGCTTCGACGAGCGCCTCGCGACCGGCACGTCGCTGGCTGCGATCGTCGTCATCGCGACGGTCGCCACCGCCGTCCACGGCGCCTACGGCAACGTCCACTTCCGCGAGGGCCTGCTCGTCGGCGTGCCGGCGGTCGCCGGCGTGGTGATCGGCACCGAGCTGCAGCAGCGCATCTCGTCGAAGGCGATCGCGCTCGTGTTCTCGGCGGTGCTCGTCGTGGTCGCCGTCGATCTGCTCCTGCCGTGATCGAGGCCGTCGCGATCGGGCTGGCGGCGGGCGTCATCGCCGGGCTTCTGGGTGTGGGCGGCGGGGCGCTGTTCGTCCCGGCGCTGACGATCGGCCTGGGGCTCAGCCAGCTGCACGCCGAGGCGACGTCGCTGCTGGCGATCATCCCCGTGGCGCTCGTCGGCGCGTGGCGCCAGCACGGGCACGGCAACGCCGACATCCGCACGGGCGTGACGCTCGGCGTGCTCGCCGCCGTTGGCGCCGTCGGCGGCGCGGCGGCCGCCAACGCCGTCCCGCAGCGGGTGCTCGAGGTCGGCTTCGGCCTGCTGCTGCTCGCCGTCGCCGGGTCGCTCGCCCGGCGCGCGCTCACGGATTCAGGCCGTGCTCCAGCGCCCCCTTGACGGCGGCGTCCAAGGCGTTGAGGCGATGCAGCGCCAGCGCCTCGGCTGACCCGAAGCGGCGGCCCGGCGCGGCCTCGGGACCGTGGTGGCACAGGACGCAGTGCGCGAGGGCAAGCTGGCGCTCGGCGCTCAGGGCCGAAAGTCGCGCCGCGCGCTCGGCCAGCAGCGCAAGCCCGAGCTCGACGTGGCCCAGCAGCCGGCCCGCGTCGGTGAGGCCGATCTCCGCGCCGTAGGTGAACTCGCGCGTCTTGCCGAGGTCGTGGACGAGCGCGGCGCAGATGAGCAGGTCGGAGTCCAGGCGCGGGTGCAGCTGGCAGGCCTCCAGCGCGAGCGTGCCGACGGCGACCGTGTGCTCGAGCAGGCCGCCGAGGTAGGCGTGGTGGCCGCCGCGCGTGCACGGCGCGCGGCGCCACTGGGCGCGCAGCTCGCCGTCGCCGAGCAGCGCCGCCAGCAGCGCGCCGAGCCCGGGGTCGTGGACCTCGCGGGCCAGATGCTCGAGGAAGCCGTCGAGCTCGTCGAGGTCGCGGTAGGCGACGGGCAGGAAGGCGGCCGGGTCGGCCTCGCCGTCGGGCGCGCGGCCGATCGCGCGCAGCTCGACCTGCAGCTCGTCGCGGAAGCGCTCGACGCGCCCGGCGACGCGCACGAGGTCGCCACGGTCAAAGCGCCCGGCCAGCACGTCGGCGTCGCGAAAGGCGCGGCCCTGCACCGCGCCGGTGCGGTCGCGCAGCTCGACCGCGAGGTACGGCGTGCCGGCGCGGGAGATCAGGCGGTCCTTGCGGGTGCACGCGAACACGCCATCGACTTCCTGCCCGGCGCGCATGGTCGCAATGGTCATCTGCCCATGATGTACCTTGAATCGGATGCAGCCCTTGATCTGGGAGAGTCGTCCGGACGGTCTGCGCGCCCCGGCCCTCATCTGCGCCTTCAGCGGTTGGAACGACGCGGGCGACGCCGCCTCGGCCGCCCTGACGTTCATTGGCGAGTCGCTCGGCGCGGAGCGCTTCGCGCGCATCGACCCCGAGGAGTTCTACGACTTCCAGTC
>JAXDFS010000237.1:0-7103 GCA_034665465.1 Solirubrobacteraceae bacterium | reverse complement strand
CGGGATCGGCAAGACCCGCCTCGCGTACGAGCTGGGCCTGCAGGCCCACCGGTCGGGCGCGATCGTCCTTCAGGGCTCGTGCGAGGAGGAGGCGCTCGCGCCGTACGAGCCGTTCGCGGAGGCGCTGGGCCACTGGGCGCGCGAGGTCCCGCCGAGCGAGCTCGCGGCTCGGCTGCGCGAAGCCGGGCCCGGCCTCACGGCGCTGCTGCCGTGGCTGGCGGAGGAGCCCCAGTCGCCGGCGACGACCGGCGGGGCGGCGATGCGCTACGCCTCCTTCGAGGCCGTGGCATCGCTGCTGTCGTCGATGCACGCCCAGGGCGGCGTGGTGCTGGTGATCGACGACCTGCACTGGGCCGACGCGTCCTCGGCCGCGCTGCTGCGCCACGTGCTGTGCGCGCGGCCGGAGGCGTCGGTGCTGGTCGTGGCGACCTACAGGCACGACGAGGCCGCGGCGCGCGCACCGGTGGCCGAGATGCTGGCGCGGCTGCACCAGGACGGGCTGCTCGAGCGCCTGCCCCTGACGGGACTGGGCCGCGGCGAGGTCGACGAGCTCGTGCGCGAGGTCACCGGCGACGTCCCGTCGGCCGGGCTGACGGCCGCCGTCCACGCCGAGACCGAGGGCAACCCGTTCTTCGTGGCGGAGATCGCGCGCCGCCTGGGCGAGGGCGCCGCGGCGCACCGGCTCGAGCTGCCCGAGAGCGTGCGCGAGCTGATCGAGCGGCGGCTGGCGGGCCTGGGCGAGCCGTGTCTGCGGCTGCTCGCCGTCGCGGCGGTCATCGGGCGCGAGTTCGAGCTCGCCCCGCTCGAGCACGCGAGCGACCTCGAGCCGCAGGCGCTGGAGGAGGCGCTCGAGGAGGCCGTGCGGGCCGGGCTGGTGGTGGAGCTGCCCGGTCTCGAGGATCGCCTGGCCTTCACGCACACCCTGATCCGCCGCACGATCGCCGACGGGCTCACGCGGTCGCGGCGGAGGCGCATCCACGCCTGCGTTGCCGAGGCGCTGGAGCGCGTCTCGGGCGGCGAGGACGCCGAGACCTGGATCACGTACCACCTGTGCGAGGCAGGGCCCGCCGGCGATCCCGATCGCGCGGTCGCGTATGCGCTGCGCGCCGCCGAGCGCGCGACGCAGAAGCTCGCCTACGCCGAGGCGGTCGAGCTGTACACGCGCGCGCTGGTGCTGCTGCCACGCGAGGATCCGCGGCGGCGCAAGATGGCGCTCAAGCGGGCGCTGGCGTTCACGGCCCTCGGGCACCTGTACGCCGGCGACGCGGGGCGCCCCGGGGCGGCGGGCCCCGGGGACGGCGCGCTCTCGCTCAGACCCTGATCTCGTCGGGCAGGATGTCGCCCGCGATCTCGTAGACGTGCGTCACGACATGGCGCCCCATGCGCGCGGCGTGCTCGCGCAGCCGCGCCTCGCTGGAGGCCTGGTAGACGCAGAACGTCTTGATCGCGCCCTCGTCGTCGCTGCAGACGTGGCTGTGCTCCCAGGTGACGTCCGGGAACTGCTCGATCCCGGTCACCTTCGCGAGCACCGCGATCTCGAGCATCTCGTCGTCGTCGACGTGCCCGAAGTCGCGTTCGATCACGTAGCGCGGCATGAGCGGATCCTACTGGCGATCAGGCCGCGGTTGCGGGCGCCGGGTCCTCGCGGACGACGACCGTATCGGCCACGGCGATGATCTCGTCGACCGGCAGGTCGGCGGCGGCAGCGTGCTCGCGGATGGCCTCCGGGCTCGTCGCCTCGTAGATGCAGACGGTGCCGACGCCGCCGGCCTCCTCGCCGAGGACGTAGGAGCGGATCCAGCGGACGTCGCCGCTGCGCTTGTCGCCTTCGACGGTGGAGCGCTCGGCCGCGGCCTCGAGGTCCGCCGGTGTGCCCCAGCCGTTGCGGCGCAGGATCGCGTAGAGCTGCATGGTGTCTCCTTCGAGTAGATCGGACGGTCGGGGGCGATCCTCGGCCCCCACCGTCCAAGCGCCCGTCACAACCCGCGTGAAAGCTTGGTCTCAGCGCCCGAGCGCGCGCCGGATCGCCCGCGAGAGCGCCAGCGCGAGCCGATCGCGGTGGGCCGGGCGCTCGAGCTGGGCCGCGTCGGCGGCGTTGCGCATGTTGCCGAGCTCCACGAGCGCCTTAGGGACCCGGCTGAGGTTCAGGCCGCCGAGGTCGTCGCGGCTGACGAGGCCGGTCCCGCCACCGAGGTAGGTCGAGCGCGGCAGGCCGATCGCGTCCAGGCGCGCGCGCAGGATCCGCGCGAAGCGCAGCGACGGAGCGACGATCGACGGCCGGGCGGCGCGGCGCGCGAGCGGCGCGATGACGTGGAAGCCGCGGCCGCCCGGCGGCGCGCCGTCGGCGTGGATCGACAGCGCGAGATCGGCTCCGGCGCGGTTGCCGATCGCGGCGCGCTCGTTCACGCACGGGCCGACGCCGTCGTTCGTGCGACGGGTCATCACGACTCGCGCGCCCAGCGCCTCCAGGCGGCGCTGCAGCCGCCTGGCGACGTCGAGCGTGAAGCGCGCCTCCGTGAGGCGCCCGTCGTTGGTCTCGGTGCCGGTCGTGTCGCAGGCCTTGCGATAGCCGCCGGTGCCTGCCGGCACCTGGCGGTTGATCTGCGACGCATGCGCGCCGTTGGCGCCGTTGTGGCCGGCGTCGACCGCGACCGTGGTGCCGGCGAGCGGCAGTGCCGCCGCGATCAGGACGAACGCCGCCGCGATCACTTGAAGAGGAGGATCTCGGAGATCTTGGCGCTCTTCTCGCCCGGCGGCAGCTTCGTGATCCAGACGAGATAGCGCCGGTAGGCGTTGCCCGCGGTGTCGAGCTGGATGCGCTGGTCAGCGGTGATCGGGACGTTCTCGCCGCTGACCTTCGTCCAGCCGCCGGCGGGCGGCGCCTGTGACGGGATGTCGTTCGAAGCGACGTAGATCGTGGCCTGGAAGCCGGGCGTCGGGGTGCGGATCTCGAGCTCGGTCGCGGCCACGCGCGGCGCTGCGTCGATGACGAGGCCGACGCCCGCCTTGTTGAGGGCGCCGGAGTCGTAGCGCTCGGTCGACCACGTCGAGGACGCGTCGCCGTCGACGACCGCGCTGGTCTGCTCGGGGTGCTCGCCGTCGCGACCGATGGGGTCGAAGTCCGTCGGGGCGCGCTGCTTGAGGATGACCTCCTGCGGCTGGCCGGGGGCCGCGGTCGTCCCCGAGCGCCTGCCGGTCCCGCGGTGGGTGTTGTTGGCAGCCAGCAGGGTCAGGCCGCCGGCGACCGCGACGCCGACGAGCAGCAGCGCGAGCAGCGCCTTCGTCGATCGCCGCGCGCGCAGCGGCAGGCGCTTGCGCGTCTCGCCCGGGAGCGTGCGCAGCACGCTCGTCGCCTCGCCGGTGACCTGGCCGCTGCGCGACGTCTCGATCGCCAGGACCTGCTCGAGAGCGGCGATCATCGCCTGTGCGTCCGGATAGCGGCGGTCGAGCTCCTTGGCGGTGGCGCGATCGAGCACGGCGGCGAGCGCGGCCGACACCTCCGGACGGCGCAGCTGGATGTCGGGCAGCTCCTCGCGCACGTGCTTCATCGCGACCGCGACCTGGTTCTCGCCCTTGAAAGGGACGTCGCCGGTGAGCATCTCGAAGAGGACGATCCCGAGCGAGTAGAGGTCGGACTGCCCCGAGACGGGATGGCCGAGCGCCTGCTCGGGCGAGACGTAGTCGGTCGTCCCGAGGACGCGGCCGTCGGCGGTCAGGCCCTCTTGATGCAGCGTGCGGGCAATGCCGAAGTCGGTGACCTTGGCCGCCCCCTCCTCGTCGATGAGGACGTTCTGGGGCTTGACGTCGCGGTGGACGATCTGGTGCTCGTGGGCGACGCCGAGCGCCCGGGCGATCTCGATCGCATAGGCGATCGCCTCCGCCACCGGCAGGCGGCCGAAGCGGCGGATGCGGTCCTTCAGCGTCTCCCCCTCGACGTACTCGAAGACGATGTACGGCGTGGTGAAGCCGTCGCCCTCGCCCTCCTCGCCGGCGTCGATGACGCCCACCACGTGGGGGTGGTTGAGCTGGGCGACCGCGCGCGCCTCGCGCCGGAAGCGCTCGAGCTGATCGGAGTCGCCGGCGATCTCCCGGTGCATGAGCTTGATCGCGACCTGGCGCTCCAGGACCGTGTCGAACGCGCGGTAGACCGTCGACATCCCGCCGGTCCCGACCTTGGCATCGAGCCGGTAGCGCTTGGAGAGGATGGTGCCGACGGGCGATGCCATGGCTCTATTGTGAAGTCGCGTGCGGGCGGTGCATGTCACCTACTACACCGACCCGGCCTCGCCGCGGTCCTGGGCCGGCGAGCCGGCGCTGCGACGCGTGCTCACACGCTTCGGCGAAGGGGTGTCGATCTCCTACGTCATGGGGGGCCTGGCGCGCAGCATCGACGACCCGCTGCGCATGCTGCGCGACGTGCTCGACGCCGCTGCCGACAGCGCGATGCCGGTCGATCCGCGGCTGTGGCTCGAGCAGCCGCCGCTGAGCACGTACCCCTCCTGCCTGGGCGTCAAGGCGGCCGCCGAGCAGGGCCTGGACGTCCCGTTCCTGCGCCGGGCGCGCGAGGGCTTCATGTGCGAGCGCCGCCGACTCTGCCAGTCCGAGGCGCTCGTCGACCTCGCGCGGACGATCGACGGGCTCGACGTCCGGCGCTTCGCCGTCGATCTGTACTCCGACGCGATCGTCGAGAGCTTCAGCGCCGACCTCGAGCGCACGCAGGCCGCCGGGGGGTCCGACGGCGGCGCGCCGGGCCTGCCGTTCGTCGCAGTCGAAGGCGTGGACGGGCTGCACGCGGTCGCCGGCCTCGAGGAGCTCGTCGAGCGGGCGGGCGCGCAGGCCGCCGGCCCTGCTCCGGGCGTCGAGGCCGCGCTGCGCCGCTTCGGCCGGATGGCGACCCCCGAGGTGGCCGCCGTCTGCGAGCTGCCCGGCCCGCTGGCCGAGGCCGAGCTCTGGCGCCTGGCGGCGCAGTGGAAGGTGCGCGCGCAGCGGACCCTCGGCGGCGAGCTGTGGGCGGCCGCGTGAGGCCGCGCTAAGAAGCTGCAGCGCGATCGATCTGCCCGGCGCGGCCGGTGACGGTCCCGATGCGCGCGCTGCCCGGATGGCGCGTGCCGAGCAGCGCGACCGCCTCGGCCGCCCGGGTCGCGGGCACGATCGCGACGAAGCCGCAGCCCATGTTGAAGACGTCCCACATCTCGGCCTCGCCGACCGCGCCGAGGCGCGCGATCAGGCCGAAGACCGGCGGGACCGGCAGCGGGGCGTCGATCGCGAAGCCGACGCCGTCGTTGAGGCGCAGCAGGTTCGACAGGCCGCCGCCCGTGATGTGCGCGAGGCCGCGGACCGGGATGTCGGACGCCAGCAGCTCGAGCACCGCGCGCACGTAGATGACGGTGGGCTCGAGCAGCGCGTCGGCGACGCTGGCGCCGCCGAGCTCCTCGGGGGCGTCGTCGAGGCCGAGGCCGCCGTCGCCCAGCAGCGCGCGGCGCGCGAGCGTGTAGCCGTTGGAGTGCAGGCCGCTGGACGGCAGCCCGATCAGCGCGTCGCCGGCCTCGATCGCGTCGCCGGTGACGATCGCGCCGGGCGCCACGGTCCCGAACGCGGCCCCGCAGAGGTCAAAGCCGTGCGGGCTCGGATGGCCGCGGATGAGCTCGGGCAGCACCGCGAGCTCGCCGCCGGGGATCTCGATGCCGGCGTCCTCGGCGCCGATCTTCAGCCCCGCCGCGATCTGCGCGAGCGCCGCGGGGTCGGGCTGCTCGACCGCCAGGTAGTCGAGCATCGCGATCGGCTCGGCGCCGACGCAGACGAGGTCGTTGACGTTCATCGCGATGCAGTCGATGCCGACGGTCCCCAGGCGGCCGGTCTGCTCGGCGACGACCAGCTTGGAGCCGACGCCGTCGGTCGACAGCGCGATCGCGAGGTCGTCGCTGACGCGCAGGACGCTCGCGTAGTGCCCCGATCCCAGCAGCGAGCGGCTGGGGCGCCCGGTGTCGATCGTGCGCAGGACGTCGACGAGCGCGCGCACGCCGGCGTCGCTGGAGGCGATCGACACACCGGCGGCAGCGTAGGCGTCGGACATCGCGCCCGAACCTAGCGGACGCGCAGGCGGGCCACGATGACCGCCGCCAGCCCCAGGCGGTAGGCGGCGTAGGGCAGCAGCGAGCGGTCGCGCTCGACCTGGCGAATCACCCGGATCGACGCCAGCGTCGTGGCGAAGGAGGCGGCGATGCCGCAGGCGAACGCGCGCGCCGTGCCCGCCGGCAGCCCGCGCTGGGCGAGCCGCGTCCCCTTCAGGGCCGTCGCGCCGACGATGATCGGCAGCGCGACGTGGCGCGACAGGACGTTCGCGTCCTCGCGGGCGAAGCCGCGGGCGCGTGCGGCGGCGAGCGTCGCCCCGTTGCGCGACACCCCGGGCACGAGCGCGCAGGCCTGCGCGAGCCCGAGCAGGAGCGCGTCCAGCGCGTCCGCCTCCTCGCGGGTGCGCGCGCCGCTGCCGCGGGCGTCGGCCAGCGCCATCGCGACCGACCCGATCGCCAGGCCGGCGGCGATCGTCGCCGGGGTGCCGAGGCGCCGCTCGATCGGGCGCTCGAGCACGTAGCCCACGATCGCCGGCGGCAGGAAGCTCAGGAGCACGAGCTGGACGCGGCGGCGATCCAGGCCGCGCGCCGCCTCGGCGACCTCGTCGCGCAGCCCGACGAGCAGCGCCGCGGCGGTCCCGGCGTGCAGCGCGACCTCGAAGGCCTTGCGGTACTCCGGATCGAGGCGGCCGTAGGGCCGGTCGAGCAGCCACGGGACGAGCGTCGTGTGCCCTGACGACGAGATCGGCAGGAGCTCCGTGGGGCCGTGGAGCAGGCCCAGGGCGATCGCGTCGCGGAGCGGGAGCGGGTCGCTCAGGCGCTCTCGCCCGCCGCGGCGGGCTCCCCCTGTCCGCGGCCGCGGCGCCAGCGCACGAAGAGGTAGACCGCGCCGAGCACGATCAGCGCCGCCACCGCGTAGTCCACGTAGTGAAGGCTGTTCTTCCACTTCTCCCAGTTGTCGCCGGCCTGCTTGCCGATGAACGTGAGCATGAAGACCCACGGCAGGCAGCCGAGGAACGTCAGCATGGAGAA
>JAXDFS010000236.1:0-17788 GCA_034665465.1 Solirubrobacteraceae bacterium | reverse complement strand
GTCGTCGGCGTCGTGGCGCCCGACCGAGGCGACGAGGAAGCGCAGCACGTCGTCGGCGTGCGCGTCGAGGAAGCGCTGAAACGGAGGCAGGCTGCTCACGGGAGTCAAACGTCCGCCGGCGCCGGTTCGTGAGGCCGGCCGGGCCTACTCGGCCACGAGCGCGTTGATGCCGGTCAGCGCGCGCCCGATGATGAGCTTCTGGATCTGCGACGTGCCCTCATACAGGGTCGTCACGCGCACGTCGCGAAACCAGCGCTCGACGGGGTGGTCGTCGACGTACCCCGCGCCGCCGTGCACCTGGATCGCCTCGTTGGCGCACCACACCGCGGCCTCGGTCGCGTAGAGCTTGGCGATCGAGGTCTCCGTCGTGCAGGCGCGCCCGGCGTCGCGGACGAAGCCGGCACGCCACACGAGCAGCCGCGCGGCGTCGGCGCGGACCTTCATCTCGGCGAGCATCGACTGCACGAGCTGAAAGCTCGCGATCGGGCGATCGAACTGCCGGCGCTCGGTCGCGTACTTCACGGACTCCTCGACGCAGCCCTCGCAGATCCCCACGCAGCCGGCCGCGACCGAGTAGCGCCCGGAGTCCAGCGCGCTCATCGCGATCCGGAAGCCCTGCCCGACCTCGCCCAGGACCGCGTGGTCGGGCACGAAGACGTCGTCGAGCGCGATCGAGGCCGTGTCGGAGCCGTGCAGCCCCATCTTGTGGTGGATCTCCTGCGCCTGGTAGCCGGGCTCGGCGGTGTCGACGAGAAAGCAGGCCAGGCCGCGATGGCGAAGCTCGGGGTCGGTCTGCGCGAAGATCAGGGCGACCTTCGCGTGGTTGCCCAGCGAGATCCACATCTTGGCGCCGTTGAGGACCCAGCCGCCGTCGACGCGCCTGGCGCGCGTGCGCTGGCTCGCCGCGTCCGAGCCCGCCTCGGGCTCGGTCAGCCCGAAGCAGCCCAACCATTCGCCCGAGCACAGCCGCGGCAGGTAGTGCGCCTTCTGCTCCTCGCTGCCCCAGGCGAGGATCGAGCTGCACACGAGCGACGTCTGGACCGAGATGACGGTGCGCATCGCGCTGTCGCCGCGGCCGATCTCCTCCACGATCAGCCCGTACGTGACGTAGTCCAGGCCCGCGCCGCCGTACTCGCGCGGGACGATCGCGCCGAGGTAGCCCTGCGCGGCCATCAGGCCCACGAGCTCGCGATCGAAATGCGCGTTGCGGGCGTTCTCGCGCGCGCGCTGGACGATCTCGCGGTCGGTGAACGCCCGTGCCGTCTCGCGGATGAGCTGCTGCTCGTCGCTGAGGTCGAAGTCCATGCGGGTAGCGTAGGCGCAAGCTCATGACGGGTCCGGACTATCAGCGCTGCGGGGACTGCGGCGCGGCGATCGCACCGCGGCGCGTGACGTGCCCGGTCTGCGGCTCCCGGCGGCTGTCCGGCCAGACGAGCGCCGGCCGCGGCACCGTCTACTCGACGACGACCGTCCACGCGCGCGAGGGCGCCCGCAACGTCGTGCTCGTCGACCTCGACGAGGGCTTTCGCATGATGAGCGAGGTCGTCGGCATGGCCTCCGACGACGTGCGCATCGGCATGCACGTGCAAGCCGGCGACGACGGCGAGCGAATCGTCTTTCATGCCTGCTGACCGCCTGCGCGGCGCGGTCGCGGTGGCGGGCGTCGCCGAGTCGCGCCTGGGCGAGGTCGGGCCGGGGGTGACGCCGCTGGAGCTCATCGGCGAGGCGGCGGCCGGAGCGCTGGAGGACGCCGGGCTGTCCAAGAACGACGTCGACGGGCTCTTCACCGCCTCGGCCTACTACGGGCTGCCGACGGTCAACGTCGGCGAGGAGCTCGGGATCCGCCCGCGCTACAGCGACTCCACGAACCTCGGCGGGGCGTCGTTCGTCTCGCACCTGCTGCACGCCGCCGCCGCCATCCACGCCGGCCTCTGCGAGGTCGCGCTCATCGTCTACGCGAGCACCCAGCGCTCCGACGGGGGCAAGCTCAAGTCCGTCGTCGAGGTCAATCCGCAGGAGGCGCCCTACCGCCCGCGCTACCCGGTGTCGATGTTCGCGCTCGCCGCCGCTCGCCACATGCACGAGTTCGGGACGACGCGCGACCAGCTCGCCGAGGTCGCGGTGGCCGCGCGCGCCTGGGCCCGACTGACCCCGAACGCGTTCGAGCGCGGCCCGCTGACGATCGCCGACGTGCTGGCCAGCCGCATGGTCAGCTCGCCGCTGACCGTGCGCGACTGCTGCCTGGTGACCGACGGCGGCGGCGCGGTGGTCGTCACCTCGACGCAGCGCGCGCGCTCGCTGCGCCGGGCGCCCGTCGTGTTGCTGGGCGCCGGCGAGGCGCACTGGCACCGCGCGATCGCGCAGATGCCCGATCTCACGACGACCGCGGCGGTCGACTCCGGCGCGCGCGCCTTCGCCATGGCCGGGGTCGGGCCCGCCGACGTCGACGTCGTGCAGCTCTACGACGCCTTCACGATCAACCCGATCCTGTTCCTCGAGGACCTCGGCTTCTGCGCCAAGGGCGACGGCGGGCCGTTTGTCGCCGGCGGCGCCATCGCGCCCGGCGGCCGCCTGGCCGTCAACACCAACGGCGGCGGCCTGTCCTATACGCATCCCGGGATGCTGGGGATCTTCCTGATCGTCGAGGCGGTGCGCCAGTTGCGCGGGGAGGCCGGCGAGCGCCAGCGGCCCGGCGCCGAGATCGCGCTCGTGCACGGCAACGGCGGCGCGCTGTCGGCCCAGGCGACCGCGATCCTCGGGACGCTCGCTGCGTCGTAGCGCCGCCGTACACTCGCCGGCGTGCGCGTCCTGCTCGTCGGAGGCGGTTGTCGTGGCCTGGCGCTCGCGCGCGGCCTTGTGGCAGACGGGCACGCGGTGCGCGCCGTCACCCGCCACGAGCACAGGCGCGCCCGCATCGAGGAGACCGGCGCGGAGTGCTGGATCGGCGATCCCGACGTCGTCGGAACGCTGCGCTACGCGCTGGAGAACGTGACGATCCTCGTGTGGGCGCTCGGCACGGCGTCCGGTGACCCCGCGCAGGTCGCCGCGCTGCACGGGCCGCGGCTGGAGATGATGCTCTCCAAGGCCATCGACTCGACGGTGCGTGGGATCGTCTACGAGGGCGCGGGCCCTGTGGGGCCGGCGGCGTTGCAGGCAGGCGTCACCGAATTGCGGCGAACCTGCGAGCGCAACGCGATCCCCTTTGCAGTGGTCGAGGCCGAGCCGGTCACCGGTGAAGACTGGACGAATGCGATACGTCACGCGATGGACCGGCTGCTGGGTTTCGGTTAGGGTCAAATAGTCAAAACCCGACCGGGATTCGTTGTTGCGAGGAGTGCGCGTGGGGGATTACGCCAAGGACGTGCTCGTCGACACCGATTGGGTGGCCGCGCATCTCGACGACGACACGGTCCGGATCGTCGAGGTCGACGAGAACCCGCTGCTGTACATCGAGGCCCACATCCCCGGTGCGATCGGCCTGGACTGGCAGCTCGACCTGCAGGACCAGGTCAGGCGCGACGTCCTCGGCCCGGACGAGTTCGGCGCGCTGCTGGGCTCGCGCGGGATCTCCAACGACCACACGGTCGTCCTCTACGGCGATCGAAACAACTGGTTCGCCGCCTACACGTACTGGTACCTGAAGTACTACGGCCACGACAGCGTGCTGCTCGTCAACGGCCCGCGCGAGGTGTGGATCTCCGAGGGGCGCGAGACGAGCACGGAGTGGCCCTCCTACGCGCCGGCGACGTTCGTCGCAAAGCCGCCGGACGACACGATTCGCGCCAGGCGCGCGGAGATGTTCGCGGCGATCGGCGGAGCGACGAAGCTCGTCGACGTGCGCTCGCCGCAGGAGTACTCCGGCGAGCTCATCGCGATGACGGGCTATGAGCACGAGGGCGCGCAGCGCGGCGGCCACATCCCCGGGGCCGTCTCGATCCCCTGGGCGCAGGCCGTCACGACCCAGGGGAGGTTCAAGTCCCACGACGAGCTCGAGCAGCTCTACCGCGCCAAGGGCGTCCTGACCGGCGACCCGATCATCGCCTACTGCCGCATCGGCGAGCGCTCCGCCCACAGCTGGTTCGTCCTGCACGAGCTGCTCGGCCTCGAGGACGTCAAGAACTACGACGGCTCCTGGACGGAGTGGGGCAACCTCGTCGACGTGCCGATCGAGAAGAACGCCTAGCAGCGACGGGCTATTGCGTGCGGCGCGGGCCCTTCTCCGCCCAGCCCGCCAGCGGCCCGGCCGGCCGGCGCGCGGGGCCGCGGCCCTCGGCGCAGGCGCGCTCGACGGCCTTGCGCAGATCCTGTGTCCAGCCCCACTTGGGCAGCGCGCCGAGGTGGCGCGCCGCGGTCGTCGGGTGCTCGCAGACGACGACGACGCCCGTCCGCGGCGAGCCGTCCGCCAGCGCGAGGACGGCGCGGCGGGCGGCGCTCTCCCAGCCGGTCGCGTCGAGCACCAGGACGTCGGGGCGCTCGTGGCGCACCAGCGCCAGCAGGTCGTCCAGATCGGCGTCGTCGTGCATCGCGACGTCCGCGAAGGTCACCGGGCCGAGATCGCCGATGACGTCGCGCATGCGGTCGCGAAAGCCCCCGTCGGGGCCGAGGACGAGGCTGCGGATCGGGTGCAGGCGCAGGACGCGCGACGCCGGGTCGCTGGTGCGATGGACCACGCGTGCAGTCTCGCTGGCGCCCGCATCCATGTCCACGGAGAAAGGTCGAGGATCCCGCGGCCGGTCAGCGCAGCGGGACGAAGCGGACCGCGTCGAGCAGGCGGCGCTCGAAGCCTCCCGGGCCGCGGCGCACGAGCACGAGGTGCTCGCCCTCGCCGGCGGCGACCGGCGCGACGAGCCGCCCGCCGATCGCGAGCTGGTCCTCCAGCGCCGGCGGCACCTCGCCGCGCGCCGCGGCGGCCACGTTGATCGCGTCGAACGGGGCCTGCGCGGGCAGGCCGAGCGCGCCGTCGCCGGCGCAGATCGTCACGTTCTCGATGCCGGCCGCCGCCAGCGCGCGCGCCGCCCCCGCCGCGAGCTGCGGGTCGAGCTCGACGCCGTGCACGTGCGCGCACAGCCGCGACAGGACCGCGGCGTGGTAGCCCGACCCGCTGCCGACGTCCAGCACGCGGTCGGCCGGCTCGAGCTCGAGCAGCTCGCACATGCGCGCGACGAGCGCGGGCTGGGAGATCGTCTGCCCGCCGCCGATGCGCAGCGGCGCGTCGACGTAGGCGGCGGCCGCCAGCTCGGGTGCGACGAACAGCTCGCGCGGCACCGCGGCCACCGCGCCGACGACGCGTTCGTCCGCGTGGCGCGCCCGCAGGCGGTCCAGGAGCTCGTCGCGTCCCACGGCGTCCTCGGTCAGGCCGGCGCCCGGTCGAGCAGCGGGTCGACGCGCGCCAGCAGGTCGCCGACGATCCGGGCCGTCGCGCCCCAGATGACCAGTCCCTCGCCCACCGAGTAGACGTCGGTGCGAAACGGGATGCCGCGGTGCAGCAGGCGCGTGCGCGCGTGCGAGGCGCGCAGGTCGGCGAGGCGCAGCTCGAGCACCTCGTCGACCTCTTGGGCGGAGAGCACCCAGGTCAGCCCGGGCTCGATCAGGCCCACGAACGGATAGACGGCGTAGCTCGTCGCCACAGTCGGCGTCGGCGTCAGCGCGCCGATGATCTGCACCTGGTCGCGCGGCAGCCCGATCTCCTCCTCGGTCTCGCGCAGCGACGTGTCGCGCAGGTCCTCGCCGGCGTCGCGGCGGCCGCCGGGGAACGAGATCTCGCCCGCGTGGCTGCGCAGGTCGTGGCGGCGGCGGGTGAAGACGGCGTGCAGGTCGCCGCTGTCGACGTAGAGCGCGACGAGCACGGCGGCCTTCGTGCGGCCATGGACCTCGAGCGCCGTCGCCTCGCCGGGGTCCAGCAGGACGGCGCGCAGCGCGTCAGACAGCGAGCTGGATGCGCTCGACACGCTCGTCGAACATGACCTCGCCGTCCAGGGTGCGGTGCACCGGGCACTTCGTGGCGATGACCTTCAGCCGCTGGACCTGCTCGTCGGTGAGGTCGGAGGGCAGGCGCAGCGTGAGCGTGAACTTCGTGGGGCAGCCGCGCTCGGCGGGGACGTACTCGCACGCGACCTCGACGTCGCGCAGGTTCCAGCCCTTGCGGGCGGCGTACATCTCGATCGTGACGGCGGTGCAGGAGGCGAGGCTCGCCGCCAGCAGCTCCTGTGGGGAGGGCGCGGCGTCGTCGCCGCCGACCTCCACCGGCTCGTCGCAGTTCAGCCGGTGCTCGCGCACCTTGACGACATGACGAAAGCCGCTGATGCGCTGCGCTGATGCTTGCATGGACACGATGCTACTCCGCGTCAGACAGCGGGTGAAAGAGCAGTCCCGTCGGGACCTTCGGGAAGAAGTACGTCGACTTCGGCGGCATGTTGACGCCCGCCGCCGCGATCTCCTGGATCTGCGCGACCGGGATGCCGCGCAGGAAGAATCCGGCGTCGTAGGCGCCCGACTCGACGAGCTCGCGGGCCTCCTCGAACGAGCGCGCGTAGCCGAGGCCGCGCAGGTGTGAGATGTCGTCCTCTCCGAGGCCGAGCGGGCCGGTGAGGACGAGCGCCTCGAGCACCGCGGTGTCCAGCCGCCGGTAGGGCTCGGGCATGTCTGCCAGCGCCTCGTCGGCGATCGCCTGGTCCTTCAGCGTCAGGCGGAAGGCGCGGCGGAAGTGGCTGTCCATGTAGCCCATCTGGATGCCGCCGCCGTCGTCTGGTGGCACGAGGTCTGAGACCTCGATCGGCTCGATGTCGAAGTTCTCCTTCAGCGTGGCCGCGAGCGCCTCGGGCTTGTCGGTGTCCTTGAGCCCGTCGACCAGGCGGTGGGTCGGGAACACGGTCAGGCCCTCGTCCTGCAGGGCGACGAGGCACATGAGCACGTAGCGGTGCGGGCCCTCGCCGCCGATCTCGTCGGCGTACACGCGCGCGGTCTCGTAGCGGTGGTGGCCGTCGGCGATCAGCAGCTCGACGTCGGCGAGCGCGTCGGTGACGGTCGCGATCGCGCCGGGATCGGTGATGCGCCACAGGCGGTTGCGGGTGCCGTCGGCCTCGCTGACCTCGCCGAACGGCTCCCCGCCGGTCGCCGGCTCGAGCGCCTTCCACGCGCGCAGGCCGGGGTCGGAGTACAGCGAGAAGATCGGCGAGAGGTTCGCGCGCGTGGCGCGCGTGAGCCGCAGCCGGTCCTCCTTGGGGCCGGGGTGCGTGCGCTCGTGCGGGCGGATCGTGCCGGGGCCGTAGTCCTCGACGCGGACGCGGGCGAAGAAGCCGTTGCGCGTCAGGCGGCGCCCGTCGGGCCCCGTGTAGTCCTGGACGAGCGCCCACAGGGCGGGCTCGGCGTCGCGCACGACCGCGCCCTCGGCGCGCCAGGCCGCCAGCAGCTCGGCGGCGTGGTCGTAGCGGTCGCCACCGCCGGGGTCCTCGGGAAGGTCGATCGCGACGACGTTGTGGGGCGAGCGCGACTGCAGCTCGGCGCGCTGCTCGGGGTCGATGACGTCGTACGGCGGGGCGGCCAGCGCCTGCAGCGGTCCGGCGACGGCGGGGTCGTAGTGCAGGGCGTGCAGCGGCTCGACGCGGGCCATCGGCGGCGGAGACTAGTGGACGTGGCCGGAAGTTCTGAACTTGCGCGCGCGTCCACCAGTGCCAACCCATCTCCGCCGGGCGGCCGCCCCTCGCGGCCGGCCCGGCGAAGCTCCGCCTCGCATGGGTCTAGCGGAAGGTGTGCGTCCCGTACTCGGTGGTGTACGTGGCAGACGGGGAGCCCTGGACGTCCTCGGGGGCGCCGATGGCGATCCCGATGCCGACGTCGCGGAAGGTCTTGTCGAGCAGGTTGCGGCGATGGCCGGGGGAGTGCATCCAGGCCTGGACGCTCTGCTGCGGCGTCGACAGCTCGCCGGAGCCCCAGTAGAGGTTCTCGCCCAGCGACCAGCGCGAGACCCGGCTGAGGTAGTGCGTGGCGCCGCTGATGCGGCTGCGCAGCGTGCTGCCGTCGTAGCCGACGTGGGCGAAGAAGCGGTGGCTGACCATGTCCCGGCTGTAGCGCTGGGCGACGCTGCGCAGCTGGCTGTCGGCCCGCACCGCGCGCAGACCGCGGCTCGCGCGCTCGACGTTGATGAGACAGAGCGTCGCCGCGCGGACCTGGGCGCCGTTGGCGGCGGTCGGGACGAGGTTCGCATCGCCGCAGGGCGCGCCGGCGGCGGCGGCGCTCGCGGTCGCGATCGCGGGCAGCGCCATGGCGACGCACACGACGAGGGGCCCGAGCAGGCGGCGTGAGGGGCGCAGGCCCATGCCCCTCAGATCGACTGTCCGCCGACCGTCCAGCATCGGGGGCGGCCATTGCTGGACGGACGGTGGACCGCGTCAGGGCGCCCGAACCGGACGTCTGCTCCGGCGGCCGCCCCTGCGCGCGCAGCGGCCGGCCGCGCGAGGCCCTACCGTTCAGCGCGCACGGGATGTAGCTCAGCCTGGTAGAGCACCGCGTTTGGGACGCGGGGGTCGTCGGTTCGAATCCGGCCATCCCGACTGGGGCGCCGGCAGATGACGCCGGCTGGGATCATCAGGGCCGGCCGGCCACCGTCCGGCGCGGGCCCCGGTAGCTCAGCTGGATAGAGCAGCGGACTTCTAATCCGCAGGTCCCAGGTTCGAATCCTGGCCGGGGCGCTGGCCGCATCCCTCCGACACCGTCCATGGTCCGGGGATCACGTGCCGCAGAACGTGCGGTACTCGCCGAAGCTCGCGGGAGCCGGGGCGGCGTAGGCCTCCAGGCCGGGTCGTCCGTCGAATGGGCGGGCGAGCACGTCGAGCAGTCGCCGGAACGGCTGTAGGTCGCCGGCGGTCGCGGCCGCCAGCGCCTCCTCCACGTGGTGGTTGCGCGGGACGTACACCGGGTTGAGGCGGTTCATCGCCTCCGCGACCGCCGGGAGGTCGGCCGGTTGGAAGGAGAGCTGTGCGCGCCAGCGCTCCGACCATGTGTCGAATGCGGCGGGTTCGGTGAAGAGCGATCGAGCACGTGCGTCGTCGCCGAGAACCGCCGAGGAGAGCGCCCGCAGGCAGGAGGTGAAGTCGACCCGCTGCGCCTGCAGCAGCGCCAGCAGGTCCTCGATCAGGGCTTCGTCTTCTCCTGCCCCGCCTGCCAGGCCCAGCTTGGCCTGCATGCCCGCGAGCCAGTGCGCGTCGTAGCGCTCGGCGAATGACTGCAGCACGCCGGTGGCCGCCGCGACCGCCGTTTGCGGCTCGGCGTCGAGCAGCGGCAGCAGCATCTCGCCCAGGCGCGCCAGGTTCCACTGCGCGATGGCGGGCTGGTTGCCGTACGCGTAGCGGCCGCCGTGATCGATCGAGCTGAACACGGTGGCGGGGTCGAATGCCTCCATGAACGCGCAGGGGCCGTAGTCGATCGTCTCACCGGAGACGGTCATGTTGTCGGTGTTCATCACGCCATGGATGAATCCGACGAGCATCCAGCGCGCGATCAGCGATGCCTGAGCCTCGACGACGGCCTCGTAGAACGCGAGGTAGCGGTTCTCGGCCTCCAGCGCGTGCGGGTGATGACGCGCGATCGCGTGGTCGGCGAGGCGCCGCACGAGCGCCGTGCCGCCGTGCGCCGCGGCGTACTGAAACGTGCCGACGCGAACATGGCTCGCCGCGACGCGGACGAGCACCGCCCCGGGCAGCGCCGTCTCTCGCATGACCTGCTCGCCGGTCGCCACGACGGCGAGCGCGCGAGTCGTCGGGATGCCGAGCGCGTGCATCGCCTCGCTGATGACGTACTCGCGCAGCATCGGGCCGGCCGCCGCCCTGCCGTCGCCACCGCGTGCGAACGGCGTGCGACCTGATCCCTTCAGGTGCAGGTCGCGCCGGTGGCCGTGGACGTCGAGCACCTCGCCCAGCAACAGCGCCCGGCCGTCGCCCAGGCGCGGCGAGTACCCGCCGAATTGATGACCGGCGTACGCCTGCGCCACCGGCGAAGCGCCGTCGGGGGTGGCGTTGCCGACGAGGACGGTGACACCGCCTGGTGCTCGCAGCGCGTCGGCATCGACGCCCAACTCCGTGGCCAGATCCTCGTTGAGCGCCAGCAGCTCGGGCGCGGGCGCCGGCGTCGCGCTCCACGGCACGTACAGGCCTTCCAGCTCGCGGGCAAACGAGTTGTCGAATGCGAACAGCGGCCGGGCGGCGACACTCATGGACTTCAGGCTAACGCGCCCGGATCACAGCTCAGCCGGCCACGGCGAACAGCCGCCGGGGGTCCCTTCGATGTCCTTGGGCTCGCGCAGCCGGGCGGGGCGGCGTGCATCGGGCCGCAGGTCGCGAGCGCCGCGAGGATCCTGCGCGAGCCCGGGCTCACCCGGCCTGACGCTCTTTGCCCGCCGGCGTTCCGCCGCGTCGCATGCATGGACGTCAGCCCTGCGGACGCGCGCCACCGGCGCCGAGCAGTGCGCGTGCGTACGCGGCGGGCCGGGACCGGTGTTCAAGGACCTGCGCGAAGGACAAGCCTGACGAGAAGATGTTCCATGCGAACACCTACGCGTCACGCCTGCTGCGTTGACCCAGGGCAAGAACTTCGACGCGCTCAACCACGCCCCGACGCACTCTGCGGCCGTCCGGCCCGGCACCGTGAGCCCCTCGGTGCGCACCGCCGGCGGGCGCGTGGTGGCGGTCGAGCTCGCCCTCGCCCAGTAGCACCCGGCGGAGCTTCGGGCCCGGAGTACCGTGCTGGGAAGTCCGGTCCAGCCCGCACGAGGAGAAGACATGCACCTTCCGCACACTCGCCACCGCACGCTGCTCAAGCGCGCCGGCCATCGGCGTCGATGTGCGTGGCGCGCCGAGAGCGACGGGCGCTTCGTCAGCAAGCTGGCTGCAACGGCCCCTGCGCCAGCGCCGGACTCGGCGGCGCTCGGCGGCAAGCCCGCGGCGTCGTTCTACGACCGCACCGAGGCCGACGGGCGCTTCGTGACCATCGCGCCCGGAACCGTCAACGCGGCGCCCAACTCCGCCCAGCTCGAGGGCCACCCGGCGTCGGCGTTCCCGCTCAAGGGCACCGACGTCACCACCACGATGACACTGCCCGCCGGCGCCGTGGCAGCCCACTCCTGCACCACCACTCAGCTGACCGTGACCGGAGCGCGGGTCGGCGACGTCGCGGTCCTGGGGTTCGTCGGCGACGTCCCGGCGCCGCCGGGACTGACGTTCCAGCCGCTCAAGGTGGCGTCGCCCGACGGGATGACGCTGCGCATGTGCAACCCGACTGCCACCCCCTCGCCCGCGGCTCGGCTGTCGGCGTCCGGATCGTCACGCTGCGGTGACGTGACCGCGGCGGCCGCGACCGCTCAGCGCCGGCGCGCGAGCCCGTGCAGCGCGTCGCGGCAGGCCGGCAGCCGCTCGACGAGCGCCAGCGCGTAGCGCGCGTCGGGCAGGCCGGCGGGGGTCTCGACGAGCAGCCGGCCGATCCAGCGCGCGGCGGCGCGATCGAAGCGGGGATCGTCGCCGGCGGCCAGCAGCGAGAGGATCACGAGCGCGTCGTCGAGCCCGACCCGCGGCAGCTCGGCGGCCGCCGCCTCGATCAGCCCGAGGTTGCCCGTCGCGAGGGCCCGCTGGAATCTCGCGTACGCGTGGCCCTGGCTCGTCATCGAACGTATGTTCCCACCGGATGCTCAGCGAAGGCGAGACTCAGGCGCTCGCCGCCGCGGCGACCAGCTCTGCCATCAGCCCGGCGGCCGCCGCGTCGTCGAGGCCCTCGCCCTTCAGGCGCTGCCAGGTCCCGAAGTCGAGCGCCAGCGCGACGACCGCATGCAGGCGGCGGCCGTCCTCGTCGCGCGCGCCGAAACCCGCGGCGAGGGCATCGGCAAGCTGCGCGACCTGGACATCGGCCGTCCGCGCCATGAGCTCGTCGAGCGCCGGCACGGCACTGCGATCGCGCAGGACCTTCGCGGTCATCGGCTCGCGCGCGCGGTAGCCCTCGTAGAGCGCGAGCAGCGCAGCCCGCACGCGCTCGCGCGGATCCACGAGCGCCAGTGCGGGGCCGATGTCCGGCGGCGGGTGGCGGCTGAGGAACTCGCCCTGGCAGGCGGCGAAGAGCTCGCTGTCCTCGGGGAAGTGGTTGTAGACGGTGAGCCGCTGCACGCCCGCGCGGCGGGCGATCTCGGCCACGGTCGTGCGCGCGGGGCCGACCTCCTGATGCAGCGCGACGGTGGCCTCGACGATCCGCCGCCGCGTCTCGCGCTGGCGATCGGCACGCGCCTTCAGCTCGTATGGGCGTTTTTGACTTGACATGGTGCTCATCCAAATATACCGTGCGGGCATCAATCAGCAAACAGCGTGATCAACGAAAGGTGACGGCGATGCAGACCATCCCGGCAAGGGTCCTCGGCCCCAAGGACGGAAAGCTTGGCGACCTCGGGTCGCTCGGCGTGCGATTCATGATCGACGGCGCCGAGACCGGCGGCGGGTTCTCCCTCGTCGAGCACCCGATGCCACCGCGCGGACTGGCCGCGCCGATGCACCGCCACAGCCGCGAGGACGAGTACAGCTTCGTGCTCGAGGGCCGCGTCGGCGCCCGCCTGGGCGACGAGGTCGTCTACGGCGAGCCGGGCGACCTCATCTTCAAGCCGCGCGGCCAGTGGCACACGTTCTGGAACGCCGGCGACACACCGGCGCGGATCCTCGAGATCATCTCTCCCGCAGGCTTCGAGGGGTTCTTCGAGGAGCTGTCCGCCGTCGCCCCCGGGGCCACCGCCGCGCCGCCCGATCCGGCGCAGCTGGGATCGGTTGCGGAGCGCTACGGGCTCGAGATCGACATCTCCACCGTGCCCGGCCTCTGCGAGCAGTACGGGCTCGTCTTCGGCCCGGGATAGCCGCAGGTGGCTCTGTGCCTGATGTCACACGCGATTGCTCGCGTGTGCACGACGGCAATAGGGCATTCTGCGGGTGGGGAAAAGCCGATGTCCGTATTCCATGGCGCAGATCCTGGGACAGGGGGTGTCCATCACGGCGACCCCATGGACCCGCACTACGTCATCCCGGCCGGCCTCGTCGTGCTCGTGATCGCGATGATCGCTGCCGTCGTGCTCACGCTCGGCGGCTCGGACCGCCCGGGCGTCGCCAGGAGCGCCACGCTGCATCTGCCGCCGTACTGGACGGTCCATGCCGGCGAGAGCTACTCGCAGATCGCGCAGAAGACCGGGCTCAGCGTCGACCAGCTCGAGACGTTCAACCCCTACACGAACCCCGCGACGATCGTGCCCGGCCAGCGCCTGAAGCTGCGCCTGCACGTGCCCAGGCCCAGGCCGAAGCCGAGGGGGCCGCGCTTCCACACCGTCCGCAGCGGCGAGTCGTTCGGCTCGATCGCCGCCAGGACGCACCACAGCATCACGTCGCTGCAGCAGCTCAACCCGCGGCTGAAGCCGACGCAGCTGCAGCCGGGCGACCGCATGCGGCTGCGCCGCTGAGCGCCAGCGCGCGCGCCGACCACGCCAGCCACGTCGGCGCGATCGCCGCCTCCACCCCGGCCAGCGACGGCCCGGTCGCCCGCCGCAGCGCGCCGGGGCCGGCGAGCGCGAACGCCTCTGCCCCCTCGGGGCGCAGGCCCAGCAGGCACACCGTGCTGAGCACGCGATGGCCCGGCGCGAGCGCGACGTGGGCGTCGCTGATCGCCGAGGCCGCGCACGCGCGCAGGCCGTCGTGCAGCAGCGGGCGGCCGGCGAGCGTGACCCGCAGCACGCTGTCCAGCGCTCCGGGCGGCTCGCCGTCGCGGCCCAGGACGACGCTCTCGCGCAGCGCCGCCACCGCGCCCCGCCCGAGCTCGACGGTGCAGCGCCGTGTGACGTCGGCTCCCGCGGCCACAATCAGCGCGGCCTCGTCGAGCACGAGGCAGCCGCCCTCGAGCACGGTGACGTCGAGCGTCAGCACGATGGCGGCCGTGCCGGGCAGGGCGAGCGTCGCCGCGACCGGCTCGACGACGAGCGTCGCGCCCGCGCCGACGACGATCCGCACGCGGTCCTCGTCGCCGGCCAGCGGGCCGGCCTGCGTCGGGACGAACGCCGCGCGCACGATGGCGCCGCGGGCGAGCACCCGCGGTGCCAGGCGCGCGCCTCGCCGCAGCTCGCTGCACTCGTGGCCGAGGTCGGTGCGGCGCACGGACAGGACCGCGGCGGCGGGCTCAGTGCGTGTGGGCGTGACCGTGCGGATGCGAGGCCCCGGCGACGCTCGAGTGCAGTTGTCCGTCGGCGGCGTAGGCGCGCAGCTGCTCGCGGACCCAGTCGGCGACGGCTCGCGCGTGCGGTGGCTGCGTGAGCGCCAGTCCGATCACCGGCAGCTCGCCGCGCCGCGCCGCGGCGTCGGCGAGCATCCGCCGGACGTCGGAGCCGACGTACGGGGCGAGGTCGGTCTTGAAGATGACGAGCAGGTCGGCGCGGGCGATCCCGGGCCCGCCCTTGCGCGGGATGTCGTCGCCGCCGGCGACGTCGATGACGAAGATCTGCACGTCGGCGAGCGCCGGGCTGAAGACCGCCGTCAGGTTGTCGCCGCCGCTCTCGACGAGCACGAGGTCGAGCGGGCCCTGGTCGCGCTCGAGCTCCTCGACGGCCTCGAGGTTGATCGTGATGTCGTCGCGGATCGCGGTGTGCGGGCAGCAGCCGGTCTGCACGGCGACGATCCGCTCGGGTGCGAGCACGCCGGTCGCGCGCAGGAAGCGGGCGTCCTCGGTGGTGTAGATGTCGTTCGTCACCACGCCCGTCCGCACGCCGGCGGAGAGCTCGCGGCAGAGCGCCGCGATGAGGCTGCTCTTGCCCGAGCCGACCGGGCCGCCGACGCCGACCCGAAGTGCGCGCTCAGCTGACAAAGAGGCGCTCCTCGCGAGACGCGTGACGGGCAGCTGCGAGCTCGAGGGCGGGGGCGGCGGGCGGCGGCTGGGCGCCGAGGGCGCGCTCGTCGGCAGCCACCGCGCGCGCCGCCGCCGCGATCGCCGGCGCCAGCTCGGCGAGCCAGCGCGCCGTGACGGCCGGGTCCAGGCCGAGCAGCTTCAGCGCGGCGCTCGCGACGGTGGCCGCGTCGTCGTACAGCGCGACGGTCGCGACCTCGACGTCCAGCAGGCCGGCCGCCGCGCCGACCACGCCGAGCGCGACCGGCCGGGGGGTCGCAGCCGAGGCGCTGCGGTAGCGGTCGATCGCCGGGTGCGGCCAGGCGGTGGCGGCCGAGCGCAGCAGCTGCGCGCCCAGGCGCCGGGCGACGTCGCGCAGCACCGGGCTCGGGCAGCGCGCGCCGTGCTCGTCGTCGAGGGCGGCGAGGCCGTCGCCGTCCGCGCCGGCAGCGCAGTCCGCGCAGCGCAGCGCCGCGACGCTCAGCGCGGCGTCGGCGCGGCCGGCGAGCCGCAGCCGGGCGGCGATGAACGGCGCTACCTCACCGGTCCCCAGGCCCTCGGCGACCGCCTGCTCGAGGCCCAGCGAATGCGCGTAGCTGCCGGCCGGGAAGCGCGAGTCGGCGAGCAGCATCGCGACCGGGTTCATCAGAACAGCTCGTAGCGCTGCGCCAGCGGGAGCACGTCGACCGGCCGCGGCTCGATCTCCTCGCCGTCGATCCAGACCTTGAAGCTGTCGGGCTCGACGCGGATCGACGGGCAGGCGGTGTTCTGCGGCATGTCGGCCTTGCCGAGGCTGCGCGTGTCGCCGACCGCGACGATCTCCGACTCCAGCCCGAGTCGCGCGAGGTCGCCGTCGGCGGCGGCCAGCGGCGAGACGAAGGTCATCGAGCAGCGGGCGGCAAGGCGCCCGGAGCCCGCGAACATCGGCGCGCTGAGCACCGGCTGGGGCGTCGGGATCGAGGCGTTCGCGTCGCCCATCGGCGCCCAGGCCACGGCGCCGCCCTTGATGACCAGGCGCGGGCGGATCGCGAAGAAGGCCGGGTCCCAGAGCACAAGATCGGCGAGCTTGCCGACCTCGACCGAGCCGATGTGCGCGTCGAGGCCGTGCGAGACCGCCGGGCAGATCGTGTACTTGGCGACGTAGCGGCGCAGGCGCTCGTTGTCGGCCGCGCCCGGCGTGCCCGCGCCGAGGCGCAGCTTCATCGCGTGGGCGGTCTGCCAGGTGCGGATGATCGTCTCGCCGACGCGCCCCATCGCCTGGGCGTCGGAGCCGATCATCGAGATCGCGCCGAGGTCGTGCAGGACGTCCTCGGCGGCGATCGTCGTCGCCCGGATCCTCGATTCGGCGAACGCGAGATCCTCGGCGATGCGCGGGTTGAGGTGGTGACAGACGATGAGCATGTCGAGGTGCTCGTCGATCGTGTTGACGGTGTGCGGCCGCGTCGGGTTCGTCGAGGAGGGCAGCACGTGGGGCTGGGATGCGAGCTCGATGATGTCCGGCGCATGGCCGCCTCCGGCGCCCTCGGTGTGGTAGGCGTGGATCGTGCGCCCGCCGATCGCGGCGAGCGTCGACTGCAGGTAGCCGGCCTCGTTGAGCGTGTCGGTGTGGATCGCGACCTGGATGCCGGTCTCGTCGGCCACGCGCAGGCAGGTGTCGATCGCGGCCGGCGTCGTGCCCCAGTCCTCATGCAGCTTCATCCCGCCGGCGCCCGCGCGCAGCTGCTCGCGCAGGCCCTCCTCGGAGATCGTGTTGCCCTTGCCGAGCAGCAGGACGTTCACGGGCGCCGTGTCGAGCGCGATCAGCATGTCCGCCAGCGCGCGCGGGCTCGGCGTGCAGGTCGTCGCGCGTGTGCCCTCCGTGGGCCCGGTGCCGCCGCCGATGAGGGTCGTCATCCCGGCGCCGACCGCGGTGTCGACGATCTGCGGGCAGATGAAGTGCACGTGGCAGTCGATCCCGCCCGCGGTTAGGATGCGCCCCTCGCCGGCGATGACGTCGGTGCTCGGCCCGATCTGCAGGGCGGCGTCGACGCCGTCGGCGATGTCCGGGTTGCCGGCCTTGCCGAGCGCGACGATCCGCCCGCCGCGGATCCCGACGTCGCAGCGCACGACGCCCCAGTGGTCGAGCACGACGACGTTCGTGATGACGAGGTCCGGCGCGCCCTGCGCGGAGGTCAGCGAGCCCTGCAGCATGGACTCGCGGATGGTCTTGCCGCCGCCGAAGACCGCCTCGTCGCCGCCGATGCAGCGGTCCTCCTCCACCTCGAGCCAGAGGTCGGTGTCGGCCAGGCGCAGCCGGTCGCCGACGGTCGGGCCGTACAGCGCGCCGTAGCGCTCGCGGTCGATGAGGCTCACGCGGGCCGCACCTGCAGGCCGGGCACCAGGCGCTCCCCGCCGAGGGCCACGAGCGCGACGCTGCGCGAGGCGCCGGGCTCGAAGCGCAGCGACGTCCCCGCGGGGATGTCGAAGCGAAATCCGGTGGCCGCCTCGCGGTCGAGCCGCAGCGCCGAGTTGACGTCGGCGACGTGGAAGTGCGAGCCGACCTGGATCGGGCGGTCGCCGGTGTTGAGGATCTCGAGGTCGATGCGCTCGCGGCCGGCGTTGAGCTCGACCTGGCCCGCGGCGGCACGCAGCTCGCCGGGGATCATGCGACCGGCTCGTGCAGCGTCACGAGCTTGCGCCCGTCGCGGAAGGTCGCCTCGACCTGGACCTCGGCGACCATCTCTGGAACGCCCTCCATCACGTCCTCGCGGGTGAGGACGTGGCGCCCGTCCTGCATGAGCTCGGCGACCGAGCGCCCGTCGCGGGCGCCCTCGATCACCCAGCACGACAGCAGCGCGACCGTCTCGGGGTGGTTGAGCTTCACGCCGCGCGCGCGGCGGTCGCGGGCTTCCATCCCGGCGGGGGCGAGCAG
>JAXDFS010000235.1:0-2845 GCA_034665465.1 Solirubrobacteraceae bacterium | reverse complement strand
CGCGCGCGCACGCCCTTCGGCCTGACGCCGGCGCCGGCGCCGGCGCCCGCACGCTCGAGCTTGGCTTCCAGCAGCGACACGCGCCGCTCGGCCTCGCGGGCCTGCGCGACCGCGGCCGCGAGCATCGCGCGACCCTCCGCGCTGATCAGCGCCCGGTGCGCCTGCTCGGGATCGACGTCGCTGCGCCGCCTGGGGCCGGGCCGGGCCGGCTCGAAGCCGGCCGCCCGCAGCGCCGCGTTCAGCGACCCGCCGAACGGGCGCTTGGCCGTGTTCAGCGCGGGCCAGGGCGACCCGTCGGCGCGCCCGGCGCGGTAGCGCTGCACGCGCCACAGCTGCCCGGCCCACTTCGCCGAGGACGGGTTCCAGTCGGCCGCTCGGGGCGGCTCGCCGTATGTGGCCACCCACTCCTGGATGGCGATGATGATGGAGTCGCGGTCCCACCCCGCCCCGTGGCCCGTCCGGGCTCGAGGCGCAGCTCCCGCGATCGTCGCGGGAGCCATGTCGATGGTCTCCCGCTAGGTGTCGCTGGACGCGTTGACGGTGCGCGGCGAGAACATCTCTCGCGGCCTGCACGCCGGAACGCGGGCGCCGTCCGCGGCGCCGGGCGTGGAAGCGAACATGATGAGGGCCGAGGAGGACATCCGGTGATTGACCGTAGGGCACGGGCGCCTCGCTGGCAAGCACGATCTTCGACGGGCGACCGGGCTCGCCGCGTGGGTTTGAATCCTCCGGCCGCTCCGCGCTACATGTTCAGGTACTGCACGAAGAAGTAGGGCGTTGCCGGGATCAGCGCGAGCGGCCTCTCCGCGCCCAGGGGCTGCAGCGCGACGTCGCACTTGGAGCCGATGACGAAGCCGTGCAGGCGATGGCCGCCGGACTCCTGGCGGCGGGTCATCGGCGCCGGCGCGAGCAGGTCGTTGCGCGGGTCGTCCTGCACCACCCCCACGAGCGTGTTCTGGCACACGGCGCAGTCGTAGAGCGTCAGCGGCCCGCACTGCTCGACCGACATGACGTTCAGGCGCTGCTCGGTGCCGCACGAGCAGCCCACGACGAAGTCCGCGTCGCTGATCGCGTCCGGGAGGCCGGGAGCGTGGCGCATGACATCGGCGAGCCGGTTCATCGGCCTTCCGAGGCTACCCCTTCAGTTCGCTGCGATCGCGCCGATCACACGTCCGCCCCTCGCAAGCATCCAGAAGGAGTCCCAACGTGAAGTCTTTCTCGGCCCACCGCGCCGCGCCCCCCGCTCCGGACACCCGCGAGCAGCACACCGCGGGTCTCGAGGCGCTCCGCGAGCGCCTGGAGAGCCTGGACGCACACTGCCTCACCAACCTCGGCGCAGGCCTGGACGCGATGACGCGCGGCGACCTCACGGTCGACGTCCAGCCCGCGACGCAGCCGCTGCAGCCGTTCGGCGATCCGACCGTCGACGCGCTCGTCGACGTCTTCAACCGCATGCTCGTCAAGGCGCAGTCCGGCCTCGAGGGCTACAACACGGTCCGCGAGGACCTGCGCGCCAAGCTCGGCGACCGCTCGGTACTGCACGATCTCGACGAACGGCTGAAGAGCCTGGACTCCGTCTGCCTGACGAACCTCGGCACCGGCCTGGAGGCGATGGTCAAGGGCGATCTGACGGTCGACGTGCAGCCCGCCACCAAGCCGCTGGACTCCGACGGCGGGCAGTCGATCGGCTCGCTGGGCGAGACGTTCAACTCGATGCTCGGCAAGGCCCAGGGCGGCCTGGGCCTCTACAACACCGTCCGCGAGGACCTGCGCGGCAAGCTCGGCGATCACTCGATCCTCGCCGACCTCGACCGCAAGATGGAGTCGATCGACAAGAACTGCCTCGTGTCGCTCGCGGAGGGCCTGACCGCCCTGCGCAACGGCGACCTCACGGTCGACGCGCAGCCGGTCACGACGTCGATCGAGGCCCGCAACGGCGAGGCGATCGGCTCGCTGGGCGAGACCTTCAACTCGATGCTCTCCAAGGCCCAGGGCGGGCTCGGGCTCTACAACGAGACCCGCGCCGAGCTGGCCACGATGATCCAGCAGATCTCGACGACCTCCTCGTCGGTGTCCGACGCCTCCCAGCGCGTCGCGATGACCTCCGACGAGACCGGCAACGCCATCGGCGAGATCGCCCGCGCCGTCGGCGACGTCGCCTCGGGCGCCGAGCGCCAGGTGCAGATGGTCGATGCCGCCAAGCGCTCCACCGAGGAGACCGCGGCGTCTGCCGGCGAGGCGCGCATCGCCGCCGAGCAGGGCGTCGCCTCGGCGCAGGAGGCGACCGACGCGATCGCGGCGGTGCGCGAGTCATCCGGCGAGCTCGTCGAGGCGATGGCGTCGCTGTCGGGCCGCTCGGAGAAGATCGGCGGCATCGTCGACACGATCACCGGCATCGCCGACCAGACGAATCTCCTGGCGCTCAACGCGGCCATCGAGGCCGCCCGCGCCGGCGAGCAGGGCCGCGGCTTCGCCGTCGTCGCCGAGGAGGTCCGCAAGCTCGCAGAGGAGTCCCAGTCGGCGGCCAAGATGATCGCCGCCCTCATCAAGGAGATCCAGGGTGAGACCGCGCACGTCGTGGAGATCGTCGAGGACGGCGCCAAGCGCACTGACGAGAGCGCCCGCGTCGTCGTCCACGCGCGTGACGCGTTCATCAGGATCGGCGAGAACGTCAGCGACATGACCTCGCGGATCGAGCAGATCCTGACCGCGACCAGTGAGGTCGCAGCGGTCGCCGAGCAGGCCTCGGCGGCCACCCAGGAGGTCTCCGCCTCGACGGAGGAGACCACCGCATCGACGCAGGAGATCGCAAGCTCGGCCGCGCTGCTCGCCCGCAGCGCGGAGG
>JAXDFS010000234.1:0-6104 GCA_034665465.1 Solirubrobacteraceae bacterium | reverse complement strand
GTCGAACTCACGCGCGATCGCGTCGAGATCGTCGGCGCTGAGGTGCTGCATGGCGTCGACGCTGGTCATGGCGTGGGAGTCGGCATTCGGTGAGAGTCAGGGCGAAACGGCGCGAGCAGCAGACGAGGCATGCGTCGGTCACGCCGCGCGTCGTTCCAACGATCCTGCGGTCGGGCTGCCCAGGAGGATCACACGTTGTCGACATTTCCGACATCCCCCGCCGAGAATGCACTGACATCAATGATGACCGGGCCCTACCCCAGGTCGCGGTTCTCCGGCACGAACCTACTCGCGGTGAACGTCGCGCCCTGCGGGTCGGCGATGACCGTCATGCGAACCCACGGTGCGTCGAACGGCGCTGCGAGCACCGTGCCGCCGAGCTGCGCCGCCTTGTCGGCGATGGCGTCGGCGTCGTCGACCGCGAACGTCACGCCCCAGTGCGCGGGGACGTCGGGCCTGTCGTCGTCGAGCGCCACGATCGTCGCGACGACGTCCTCGAAGCCCTCCGGCGCGCCCGCCGCGGCGATGAACTTGCGCAGGTCGGGGTTGTCGCGCACGAGGTCGTCCCCGTACCCGGGCAGGGTCCACATCTGCATGCCACCGCCCAGTTCCAGCGTCTGCCAGCCGAACACCGCGCCGTAGAAGGACCTGGCGGCGCCGGCGTCGCGCGTGTGGAGGTCGTTGAAGTTCACGCTGCCGTGCTCGTTGACGATCCCGGCGCCGATGTTGTCCTTCGCCTGCCAGACGCAGAAGACCGCTCCCTCCGGATCGGCGAACACGCCCATCCGGCCCGCGTCCATGACGTCGAACGGCTCCATCAGCACCCGCCCGCCGGCAGCGGCGACCTTCGACGCGGTCTCGTCGGCGCTGTCGACGTTCACGTAGGTGTTCCACGTGGCCGCGGGCGGCGCTCCTTCGGGGACCGCTCCGATGGCGGCGACGTTCCCGCCGCGGATCCGGGCCATGAAGTAGCTCCCCGGCGCGTCCGCGGGCATCACGTCGTCGCACTCCCAGCCGAACAGCTCGCCGTAGAAGGCGACGGCCGCCTCGGGGTCCGGTTGGCTCGTGTCCACCCAGCAGGGCACGCCGGCGATGTAGTGGTCTCGTTCGGGCATTGCTGCTCCCCTTCCGGTTGTCCTCGGTCAGGCCGACCCTAATAAGGGTTTAGGTCAACATCGGGCCTAATCCTCAACGTGTGAAAGCTAGACGTCGAGCAGGGGGACGAGCAGCCCGCGGCCGGCGAAGCCGACCATCTGGTCGAGCGTGTCCACGAAGCGCGTGCGCAGCAGATGGTGGCCCTCGAGCGCCGCAAGCGTCTTGGCGTGGGTCCAGGCGGCGTCGCGCGCGGCGGTCACGCACCACATCGCGACGACGTCGTCGAGGCGCCCGAGGACGTGATCGGACACCCCGATCAGGCCGGTCGCGTACTCAGCCTTGATCCGCTTCTCGACCGCCTGCAGGACCTTGTTGACGCGTTCGTAGTCGCGGTGCTGCGGCGTGTCGTCGGCCAGCGTCAGGCCGCGCCTGTGGGCCGTCGCCGCGAGTGCCACGGCGAGGTCGCGGTTGATGTGCGCGTTCATGCCGGCGAGGGCGAACTGGATCGGGGCGATCCCGTGCCGCCTGCGGGCCGCGAACAGCGGCGCCCAGGCGTGCGTCACGCGACGGCGACCGGCGGCCGCGTCGACAGCGGCGAAGTACAGCGCCGCGAATGCCACGTCGAGCTCGGCGAGGAACGCGGGATCCTCGAACTCTGCCCCGACGACGCCGGCGACGTCCTCGGTGACGCTGAGGTAGAGGTGGTTGAAACGCCCCACCCCGTCCCCCGCGGGAAGCTGGGCCCCGATCTGCTGCATGCGCGCCCTGACCGCCGCGATCGTCGCGGCCGCGGCGCGATCCTGTCCAGCACTCATCGGCGCAGACTATGCGCAGCGCATGCGGTGCGGCGTCTCAGCCGGTGAGCCCGACGGCCATCTGCGGCCGCACCACGGCCCGCGGCTTCTTCGGCCTCGCGATGGCGGTGCCGATCCCGGTGAAGATGACGGTCGGCCCGTACGTCGTCTTCATGTCGATGCTCACACCGACGACGCCGTCGGCACGCAACGCTCCGGCCTGGGACTGCATGCGGCTCATCGCCAGCTCGCGGGCGCTGTACAGCGCGTCGGTCAGCGCGGTCATCTCGGAGAAGTCGCGCGCTCCGCGCCGCTCGGTCCGGCAGTGGTAGACGCTGAAGCCGAAGACGACGCCGAGGGGCCGGTGGCCTGCCTCCAGAAGCGCCCACGTGTCCTGCCCCGACAGGTGCGTGGTGAAGGGCTGCGCGCCCTCCTCGACGCGGGCGCCGGGGCGACGGACAGCCGTGCCCAGAGCGCTGAAGTGCTGGCCGGAGGACAGCCGCAGGCCCTCCTCCTCGAGCGCCTCGAGGCGCACGCCGACGACGCCGTGCCCGCCGGCCTGCGCCGCGCGGTCGCGCATGCGCTCGAGCGCCTTGGTCTGCCCGTCGGCGAGCGCCTCCGTGATCCAGGTGAGCTCCTTGCTGCGCTTGTGCGAGGTCGCCTGGTCGGTGTACTTGTGCGTGCAGTCCCCGCAGACGATCTGCAGCGGCTCCCAGCCGGCGTCGGCCAGGAGCAGCAGCTCGTCGACCGACAGGTCGGCGGTGAACGGCGGCGCCGCGTTCTCGGACGATTGGCTCATGACAGCGACATGATCCGCAGGGGCGCGGCCGGCCGGCGCGCGGGCGCGGCGGTCCGGTGGATCGCGGTTGCGATGATGCTGACGCCGACGAGCAGGCCGGTGGGCTCTCGCCCACCCCACTTCCAGTCGACGTCTCGGTGCTCGACCTGCATCTCGATGCCGACGACGCCGTCGGCGCCGAGTGCCGCGGCCTCCGCGCGCACCGTCTCCAGCGCCGCCTCGCGCACGGTCGCCCACACCGCCGTCGCCTCGTGGACCTCACCGTTGCCCGACCCATAGCCCACGCTGCCATGGAACTGATAGGCGCAGCCGGTCACGATGCCGGCCGGGCGCCAGCCGCCGCCCTGCAGCTTCCAGAGGTCGGCCGCGTCGAGCGTGCACAGGCGCGGTTCGGCAGTCACGACCGCGCCATCGCGAACGGCCGTCCCGATGAGCTGGAACTCCAGCAGCCGCGTCACGAACATCTTTGACCTGCCCCGCGCGTACTGGACGGGGTCGGCGTGGTGCCTGCGCTTCGGGCTCCACGCGATGACGCCCGGGCGCTGATGGATGCCGATCACGAGGTTCGCCCCCGCGGCGGCGGCCTGCGCGCGCAGGCGCTTCAGCGCGCGGTCGCGCGCCTGCGCGACCTGCTCGGCGAGCTCGGGTGCGGGAGTCGCGCTGAGGGCGGCGAGATCCACGTGGTCGAAGAGCGCGATCTCCGGTGGCTCGGGCAGCGCCTGCGAGATCCAGCGGACGTCGCATCCCATCACCATCGAGATGGGCTGCAGGCGCGCGCGCTCGGCGAAGGCGAAGTCCCCGATGCTGAATGCCGACCCGAACGGCTCCGTCTCGGCCATGAACTCAGCTCGACATGTCGACGACGGCGGTCGGCGCCTCGAGCGGCCCGCGGCCCTCGAGCGCCACGATCGCAGTGCCGACGGCGAAGAACTCGATCGTGTGCGTGCTCCAGCCGTGGCTCGTCTCGCGCAGCTGCACGCCGACGATCCCCCTCGCTCCGAGCGCCTTGGCCTCGGTCTGCATGCGCGTCATCGCGAGCTCGCGGGCGTCGTACAGCGCCTCGGTGAAGTTCGGCAGCTCCACGTTGCGCCCGAGCTGACCCACCGCGCTCATCATCGACTGGTGCGCGACGTGATAGACGCAGCTGCCCATGACGAGCCCCACCGGCCGGTGACCGGTGCGCAACAGCGTCCAGAAGTCCTGCCCCGACAGATCGCTCGTGAACGGGCGCCCGTTCGGCGCTCGGTTCATCTGCCCCTCGCGGTGCCTCACGGCGGTTCCGACGGCGATGAACTCGGCGAGGTCGTGACCCCAGTCGTAGCGGCCGACCTCCAGGCGGACGCCCACGATGCCATCCGCCCCGAGCTGGTCGGCCTCCTCCTCCATGCGCGTCATCGCCAGCTCGCGCGCGTCGTACATCGCCTGCGATACGACGCCGAGCTCCTGGCTTCGCTTCCCGAGCGACAGCTGCATCCCGACGTGGTAGATGCTCGATCCGAGGACCAGTCCGAGCGGATCGAAGCCCGCCTCGGTGATCAGCAGGAACTCGTTGACCGAGAGGTCGCTGGTGAACAGTCCCTCGCGGTTCTGCTCCAGGCGCTCGCGCGCCGCGGTGGGCACACCGGTGAGCGACGTCGGGTCATACGTCGTGCCGTCGTCCATGCTGCCGGCCTCCTCGTCGCGCGGGATGCGCACATGCTACGCAGCGGCCCTATGCCCTCATGCCGGGCTCGCGGACTGGAGGCTGCGCCGGTGTGACCGCACCCCGAACGCGAGCGTGATCGCGCCGAGCAGCAGGCCGCCGGCGGCGAGCAGGACCGAGCCTGTCGGGCCCGCGAGCACGGCAAGCGTCGTGATCGTCGTGGCCCAGGCGAAGGCGCCGGCGGCGTTGGCCGCGGCGAACCGCGGCCAGGGCATGCGGGCGGCGCCCGCCATGACGGCGGCGACGATCCGCACGCCGGGGACCCAGCGGCCGAAGAACACGGTCGCCGCGCCGTAGCGCGCGAAGAAGCGGTCGGCCCGGCGGACCGCGTGGCGGCGGTGGGTCGCCCCGACGCCGTCGCGCAGCAGCAGCGCGCGGCCGCCGCGGCGCCCGAGCCAGTAGCCGATCGTGTCGCCGGTGATCGCCGCCAGCGTGGCGACGAGGATCACGAGCGGCAGGGACAGGTGGCCGGCGGCGACGAGCCCGCCGGCGGTGATGAGGGCGGTCTCGCCCGGCAGCGGGATGCCCGCCGATTCGCCCAGGACGAGGGCGCCGAGCAGGGTGTAGCCGATCTGTGAGGGGACGGGAAGGAACATGGCCTCCAGGATCCCCTGTGCCTGTTGGGATCTCGTGTCCGCCCCGTTGGCGGACGAGAGGGACGTCGCCCCAACCTGATCGCAACGAATGCGCCACGCCGGCCAACCACCGCGACGACACCGTGAAGCCCATGACACCCGATGAGCTGAACACGATGATCACGACCGACGACCGGCACTGGTGGTACCGGGGCCGTCGCCGGATCCTGCGCGCGACGCTGGACGGTCTGGAGCTGCCCTCGCCGTGCCGGATCCTGGATGCCGGGTGCGGCTCCGGGCGCACCCTCGACGAGCTGGCCGAGTACGGCGACGCTCGCGGCGTCGACCTCAGCCCGGCGGCCGTGGACGCGACGCGCGCGCGCGGCCATGACGCCGATGTCGCCAGCGTCGAGGATCTGCCCTTCCCTTACGGCACGTTCGATCTCGTCACCTGCCTGGACGTCGTCGAGCACACCCCCGACGACCGGCGCACGCTCGATGAGCTGCGGCGCGTCACCCGGCCCGGTGGCACGCTGCTGCTGACGGTTCCCGCCCATCCGGCGCTCTGGTCGGCGCACGACGAGGCCAACCATCACTACCGCCGCTATACGCGTGGCTCGCTCGTCGATGCGGCCGACGACTGCGGCTGGGAGGTCCGCGACGCGACCTACTTCAACGCGGCGCTGCTGGCCCCCGCCGCCGTGCTGCGGGTGGGCCGCCGCCGCTCGCCCTCGGCGCGATCGGAGCTCAGCCTCACGCCCGCCGCCCTCGACCGCCTGCTCGAGCTGCCGTCGCGCGCCGAGGCCGCCCTGCTGCGCTCTGGCGCGCGGCTGCCGGTCGGTCTCTCGCTGCTCGCCGTCCTGCGCGCCCCAGGCGTCCCGGTCACAGCGCTGGCCGAAGCGCGCGCCCGGCCCGCGCTCGCGGCCTAGAACCGATGCCCTCCCCCATGCAGTCGGGCCGCGCGGCGCTCGCCCGGACGGCGGTCGCCTGCGCGCTCGTCGCGCTGCCGATCGCGGGCTGCGCCGCCACCGCCGCCACCCTCCCGCAGGTCACGCCGGCGCCGCCGCACGCGGCCCCGAGCCCGCCGCCGGCCGCAACGACGCCGATCGGCCGCCTGACCGCTGTCGCCAGGCGGCGCT
>JAXDFS010000233.1:0-3195 GCA_034665465.1 Solirubrobacteraceae bacterium | reverse complement strand
ACCCGCGTGGCGACGAGCCAGTACTACGGCGCCTATGTCCATTGCTGAGCCGCCCGCCCGCGAGGCCGAGCACGGCGGCCACCACGCGGACGGCTCGTTCGTGAACGCGCCGCTGCCGTTCCTGCGCGGGGGCGACGGGCAGCTGCGCTGGGGCCTGGCGATCGGGGCGGTGCTCGTGCTCGCCCTCGGCCTGCGGCTGTGGGGCGTCAAGCAGGGGCTGCCCTACGCCTACAACGCCGACGAGAACGCGCACTTCGTGACCCGCGCGATCGGCCTGTTCGGGCACGACTGGAATCCCAACTACTACGTCAACCCGCCCGCCTACACGTACATCGTCCACATCGCGCTGGCGATCTTCTACGGCGGCCGCGCGGGGGTGTCCAACGCCTTCGCGGCCGATCCGACGAACATCTGGATCCTCAGCCGCGTGCTCGCGGGGCTGCTGGGCACGCTCTCGGTCTGGCTGCTGTACCTCGCCGGATCGCGGCTGATCGACCGCCGGGTGGGGCTGCTCTGCGCGGGGATCATGGCCGTCGCGTTCCTGCCGGTCTTCTACTCCAAGCTCGCGCTCAACGACGTCCCGACGCTCGTCGGCGTCTGCCTCGCGCTGTGGGGCACCGCCGGGATCCTGCGCTTCGGACGGGCGCGCGACTACCTCTTCGCGGGCATCGGCCTCGGCCTCGCGTGCGCGACGAAGTACACCGGCGGGATCGTGCTGCTGGCGATCCTCGGCGCGGTCGGCGCGCAGTTCGCCGCCAGCGGCGGCAAGGGCTTCGCCGCCCGCGGCCTGGCGATCACCGCGGCCGCGTCGCTCGTGACCTTTGTGGTTGCCAACCCCTACTCGGTGCTGGACTTCAGCGCCTTCGTCGAGGGCCTGACGCACCAGTCCGACGCCTCCGGCGACGCGGCCGGCAAGCTCGGCCTGACGCAGAAGAACGGCTACGCGTACTACCTGTGGTCCTTCGGCTGGGGCCTGGGCTGGCTGCCGCTCGTCCTGGCCGCGGGCGGGGCGGTGCGGCTGTGGTTCGACGAGCGGCGCCTGGTCGGGATCCTCGTGCCGCCGGTCATCATCTTCGTGCTGTTCATGGGCTCGCAGGAGCGCTACTTCGGGCGCTGGCTGCTGCCGGTCTTCCCGTTCGTCTGCATCCTCGCCGCCTACGCAGCGATCGAGGCCGTCGATTACGCCGCGCGCACGCTGCCGGCGCTGCGGCCGACCTTCATCGCGGTGGCGGTCGTCGCGGTCTGCGGCCAGGGCTTCGTGTACTCGCTGCACAGTGGGCTCGTGCTGTCGCGCGACGACACCCGCAACCTCGCCCGCGACTGGATGGTCGCCAACGTCCCGGCCGGCAAGAAGGTGGTCATCGAGCCGGTGGTGCCCGACCAGTGGGCGCAGGACATCGGCAACCCGCTGCCGATCATCCCCAACGGCAACCGCTGGAACAAGTATCCGCTCAGCCGCTCGCAGATCGATCCCAAGACGGGGCAGCGGCTGCCCGGCGACGGCATCATCGTCAACATCGAGGACTTCGAGCGCGTGCTGCGCCCCGAGCTCGTCGACTTCTTCGAGCAGCAGGAGTACTGCTGGGTGGTCGTCGGCTCGACGCAGCGCGGGCGCGCCGAGGCCGAGCCGGGCGTCGTGCCCAACGCGCTGGCCTACTACCGCGAGCTCGAGCGCCGCTCGAAGGTCGTCTACGACGCCTCGCCGTACTCCAAGGGCAAGGGCCCCGTCGGGTTCAACTTCGACTGGACGTTCAACTACTACCCGCTGGCCTACCACCGCCCGGGTCCGGAGATGACCGTCTACCGCCTGCAGGGCGGGCAGTGCGCCGGGGGCTGACGGAGCCTATGCTGCCTCGGTGGCCCTGCTGACCGCAGCCGACAACAGCCATCTCGAGCGGTCCATCGAGCTGGCCGAGTTCGGGCTCGGGCGAGTGCACCCCAATCCGATGGTCGGCGCGGTCATCGTGCGCGACGAGCAGGTCCTCGGCGAGGGCTGGCACGAGGAATGCGGCGGGCCCCACGCCGAGGTCAACGCGATCGCTGCCAGCAGCGGCGCCGATCTCACCGGCTCCACGCTCTACGTCTCGATGGAGCCCTGCTGCCATCAGGGCAAGACGCCGCCCTGCACCGACGCGATCCTCGCAGCCGGCATCGCCCGCGTCGTCGTCGCATCCGACGACCCCAGCGCGAAGGCCGCCGGCCGGGGGCTGGGCATCCTGCGCGACGAGGGCCTCGACGTCGACGTCGCCGACGGCGAGATCGCGGCCCGCGCCCGGCTCGTCAACCAGGCCTTCCGCAAGCACGCGCGCACGGGGCGCCCGTGGGTGCTCTTCAAGTCCGCGATGACGCTCGACGGCAAGGTCGCAACGCGCACCGGCGACTCGCTGTGGATCTCCGACGCCTCCAGCCGCGCTCGCGCCCACCGCTGGCGCGCGAGCGTCGATGCCGTCGCGGTCGGCATCGGCACCGCGCTGGCAGACGATCCGCAGCTCACCGCGCGCGTCGACGGCGTCCACCACCATCCCGGCCACCTCGTCTTCGACGCCACCGCGCGCCTGCCGCTGGACTCCCAGCTCGTCTCGTCGGCGCCGGGCCTGCCGCTGACCGTCGTCGTGACGCGCGCCGCGCGGCGCTCGGCGACCGAGGCGCTGGAGATGGCGGGCGCCGAGGTCATCGTCGCGACCGGCGAGAACGAGCCCGCGCGCGTGCGCTCGGCGCTGGACCAGCTCGGCTCGGCCGGGGTGACCTCGATCCTGCTGGAGGGCGGGCCGCATCTGGCCGGCGCGTTCCTGGATGCCGGCGAGATCGACGAGGTGCGCCTCTTCCTCGCCCCGCTGCTGCTCGGCGGCCGTGCTGCCCGCGACCCGCTCGAGGGCGAGGGCGTCGAGCGCATCTCCGAGGCGCTGCGCGCGCTCACGCTGGACTGCGAGCGGGTGGCCGACGACCTGCTGATCTGCGCGCGCCTGCGGGAGTGGTAGCCGGGTGTTCACGGGCCTGGTGGCGGGCCTGGGGACCGTCGCGGCCGTCGACGCGACGGCCGACGGCGTCCGCCTGACGCTCGAGACGCCGCTGACGCGCGACGTCGCCGAGGGCGACTCGGTGGCCGTCGACGGGGTCTGCCTCACGGCGGTCGGGGTCTGCGGCGACCGCTTCGGCGCCGACGTCATGCACGAGACGCTGCGGCGCTCCGCGCTC
>JAXDFS010000232.1:0-3700 GCA_034665465.1 Solirubrobacteraceae bacterium | reverse complement strand
ACGAGGCGCGCAGCGGCCAGGCGAGCTTCACGGCGCGCAGCCGCCCAGCGCGCCGCCGCGAGCGCGGCCGCGGCGGCGAGCACCGCCGCGCAGGCCGCTGCCGCCCGGGCCGCAGCGGCCACGGCCGCTGCCTCGGCTCCTGCTGCCTCGGCTCCTGCTGCCTCGGCTCCTGCTGCCGAGGCTCCTGCGGCCTCGGCTCCTGCGGCCTCGGCTCCTGCTGCGGCGGCCGCGACGCCGGCTGCCCCCGCGCCGGAGCCCCTGACGACCTCGCAGTCCTGACGCGGCGCAGGCTCTCAGCAAACGCTGGGGCAACCCCCGCGGACGTCACAGGGGCACATCGCAGGATGGTCCGGCAGCACCGACCACCCTCCGAACAAAGGATCACACCATGCCCGCTCTGCGCAACAAGCTCACCGTCCTCGCCGCCATCGGCGCCGCCGCCCTGGGCGGCTCGGCCATCGCCAACGCGGCCACCTCGAGCACGAGCACGACGACCGCGGCGGCCGGTACTGCGGCGGCTGCCCAGCAGGCCCCGCCGGCCCAGCGCGACCCCTCGCTGGGCGGCCACCAGGCCAACGGCAGGACCGAGACGCTGCTGACCGGCGACACCGCGTCCAAGGTCGAGGCCGCGGCCAAGGCCAAGCTCCCGGGCGCGACGATCGAACGCGTCGAGAACGATGCCGACACCGGCTCGTCGTACGAGGCGCACGTCAAGAAGGCGGACGGCAGCGAGGCGATCGTCTACGTCGACGCGAGCTTCAACGCAACGAGCGTCGGGACGATGGGTCACCCCTAGACCGGTCCCGACACCCTCGCAGCACCCGGCGCCCCGCTTCACGCGGGGCGCCGCCCGTTCAGGCGCGGACCGCCAGCGCGGCGTACTGCGGCGGCGGCGCGCCGGCCGCCTCCAGCAGCCGCGGCGAGCGGCGCTCGGTGTCGATCTCGACCGCGCGCACCGTCAGCTGCACGCGCCATTCGCGGGCGAAGTCGAAGACGTAGGAGATCCGCTGGCCCGGCGCCAGCGCCAGCTCGCGCAGGGGCGCGCAGGCGCTTCTGCCGTGCGCATGTTCGGTAGCGGCGTGCTGCGGATGCACGAAGGGATCCTCGTCCTGCGGCCAGAACCCGCCCTGCAGCCAGAAGGCGTAGAGGTGGTCGTCGTCCCAGCCCAGCGCGGACTGCAGCGCGTAGTGCAGGTCGACGAGCGTCAGGTCCTCGCGCACGGCGATCGCCCGCTGCACCCCCTCGAATCCGACCAGCTCTGCGTCGAACACGTACATCTGCCGGTCCATCTCGCTCCTCTCGCCCACGCTGCAACGGTGCAAAATGCGACCGTACGCGCTGCACCCGACGGAACGCGCAGGTACCCTCCCTCGGCCCGTTGACCGACACGACCGCGACCATCACCGCCGACCCTGCGCCGCTCACGCGTGAGCTGCTCGCGCGCCTGCGCGCGATCTGCGGCGACGCGCACGTGCTGTCCGACCGCATCCAGCTGCGCACGTACGAGTCCGACGGGCTGCTGCAGTACCGCGCGCGGCCGGCGGCGGTCGTGCTGCCCGGCAGCGCGGCCGAGGTCCGCGACGTCGTCCGTGCCTGTTCGGACGCCGCCGTGCCATGGGTCGCGCGCGGCGCGGGCTCGGGCCTGTCGGGCGGTGCGCTGCCCGTCGCCGAGGGCGTGGTGATCGCGGTGACGCGGATGCGCCGCGTCCTCGAGGTCGACCTGCCCAACGGGCGCGTCGTCGTCGAGCCGGGCGTGACGAACACCGAGGTCAGCGCAGCCGTCGGGCCGACGCACTTCTACCCGCCCGACCCGTCGTCGCAGATCGTCTGCTCGATCGGCGGCAACGTCGCCGAGAACTCCGGCGGCGCGCACTGCTTCAAGTACGGCTTCACGACGAACTACGTCACGGGCTTGGAGGTCGTGCTCGCCGACGGCGAGGTGGTGACGCTGGGCGGCAAGGAGGTCGACCACCCCGGCTACGACCTGCTCGGCGTGTTCGTCGGCTCGGAGGGCACGCTGGGGATCTGCACCGCGATCACGCTGCGCGTCGTGCCGGTGCCCGAGGCCGTCAAGACGATGGTCGCGTTCTTCGACACGACGAGCCAGGCCGGCGAGGCGGTCTCCGAGATCGTGTCCGGCGGCGTCATCCCGGGCGCGATCGAGATGATGGACACCCTCACGATCCAGGCCGCCGAGAAGGCCGTCGGCGCGGGCTTCCCGACCGACGTCGGCGCCGCGCTGATCGTCGAGCTCGACGGCTCGCGCCACGAGTGCGAGGCGCTCTTCGACGACGTCGTCGCGATCTGCGAGGCCAATGGCTCGGTCGGCATCCGCATCGCCCGCGACGCCGCCGACCGCGCGCTGATCTGGCGCACGCGCAAGGCGGCGTTTGCCGCGATGGGGCGCCTGGCGCCCAACTACTACGTCCAGGACGGCGTCATCCCGCGCACGAAGCTGCCCGAGGTGCTGACGCGGATCGCCGAGCTGTCGGAGTCCTACGGCCTGCGCGTGGCCAACGTCTTTCATGCCGGCGACGGCAACCTGCACCCGCTCGTGCTCTACGACGGCGAGGCGCAGGCGGCGGGCGCCGAGGAGCTTGCGGGGCGCATCGTCGAGGCCTGCGTCGAGGCCGGCGGCTCGATCACCGGCGAGCACGGCGTCGGCGTCGACAAGAAGCGCTACATGACCAAGATGTTCGCCGAGCCCGACCTGGCGGCCTTCCAGATGCTGCGCTGCGCCTTCGACCCGCGCGGCCTGGCGAACCCCGGCAAGGTCATGCCGACGCCGCGGCTGTGCGGCGAGGTCCCCGGCCCCTATCGCCGCCACCCGCTTGAGCGCGACGGCATTGCGGAGCGCTTCTAGATCCGATGGGCACCCAGACGCTGCGCAGCGAGACCCCCCGAAGCGCCGAGGACGCCGCCGAGCTGCTGCGCGCGTGCGCGCAGGAGGGCACCGGCGTGCGGATCGCCGGCGCGGAGACGAAGCCCTGGGGCCTGCCCGGTGAGGACTGCGGAGTACGCCTGGCGACGGCCGCGCTGGACGCGATCGTCGAGCACAACGCCGGCGACTTCACCGCCGTGCTGCAGGCCGGCGTCTGCCTGCGCGCGCTCGACGAGACGCTCGCCGGCGCCGGCCAGATGTTCGCGCTGGACCCGCCGCGGGGCGCGGGCGAGCGGGCGACGGTCGGCGGCGCGATCGCCGCCGGGGACTCGGGGCCGCTGCGCCACCGCTACGGCGCCGCGCGCGATCTCGTCCTCGGCGTCACGGTCGCGCTGTCGGACGGCTCGCTCGCGCAGGCCGGCAGCAAGGTCATCAAGAACGTCGCGGGCTATGACCTCGCCAAGCTCTTCAGCGGCTCGTTCGGCACGCTCGGGCTGATCACGCAGGTCGCGGTGCGCCTGCACCCGCGCCCGCCCGCGCAGGCGACGGCGAGCGGCGCGACCGACGATCCCGCGCGCGTGCAGGACGCAGCGATCGCGCTGGCGTCCAGCTCGCTGGAGGCGCAGTCGCTCGACGTGCGCTGGGAGGCGGGGGAGGGGCGTGTGCTCGCGCGCTTCGCCGGCGTCGCCGCGGCCGAGCAGGCGGCTGCCGCCGACGAGCTGCTCGCGGCTGCCGGCCTGCAGGCGCAGACGATCGAGGACGACGAGTCGCTGTGGGCCGCCCAGCGCGCGGCCCAGCGCAGCGCCGAGGGCGCGGTCG
>JAXDFS010000231.1:0-5542 GCA_034665465.1 Solirubrobacteraceae bacterium | reverse complement strand
ACGGCGACGACTACATCAACACCAACCGCGGCAGCGACCATCAGGTCTTCGGCCGCGACGGCAACGACATCCTGATCGGCGGCAACGGCGCCGACGAGCTCGACGGCGGTGCGGGCAAGGACTGGATCGAGGGCAACCAGGGCAACGACACGCTCGACGGCGAGGGCGAGGACGACACGATCCTCGGCGGCGAGGGCGACGACGTCATCCGCGGCGGCGGCGGCAACGACACGATCTACACCGGGTTCGTCAATCCCAGCGAGGTCGACTGCGGAGCCGGGATCGACACTGTCTACGCGGGCTTCGTCACGCTCGGCAAGCTCGAGCGCGGCACGCCCGAGGCCGTCCAGGACCCGTCGGTGCGCTCGCCGTGGAAGTTCACCGACTGCGAGGTGATCATCCCGGTCACGGTGCGCGACAACGCGCTGACGCCCGAGCGCCTGAACCCCCAGTTCGTCGACTACCGCAAGCTCGAGGGGAGCGCGACGAACGCCGGCCTGGAGGGCGCCGGCGCTCCCGGCGCGGGCGCCGTGGCGCTCGTCAGGAACACCAACGAGGACCAGCCGATCCGCAAGTACGGCGCCGCCACGCAGGGCAACGACTCGCTGAGCGTGCGCAGCGGCAACGGGCGCCAGCTGGCCCCCGACGGCGGCCTCTACGGCCTGGGCGGCAACGACCGACTCGAGGGCGACAGCGGCGCCGACCGCCTCTACGGCGGCGCCGGCAACGACGGCCTCTTCTGGCGGGGCGGCTCGGACCTGCTCGTCGGCTCGGGCGGCAACGACACGCTCGAGGGCGGTCGCGGCGACGACCTGCTCGACGGCGGCCCCGGCAACGACAAGCTCAACGGCGGCTTCGGCGACGACAGCATCTCCGGCGGCAGCGGCAACGACCTCATCACGAGCGTCGGCGGCGGCAGGGACACGATCAACTGCGGAGCCGGCGACGACCGCGTGATCGCCGACAAGAGCGACGTACTGACCAACTGCGAGCACCGCGGCTGAGCGGGCGACCGGCCGGTCCGGCGCGGGCGTTATCCTCGCCCGCATCGGCGGCCCGAGCGAGAACCCGCAGGCACTGACGGCGCCCGGAGGCGTCCAGATCGGCCGCGCGCTGCTGTCGGTCTCCGACAAGCGCGGCATCGTCGAGTTCGCCCGCGGCCTCGCCGAGCTGGGCGTCGAGCTCGTCTCCACCGGCGGGACGGCCACCGAGCTGTCGACGGCCGGGCTCACGGTCCGCTCGGTCGAGGACTTCACCGGCTTTCCGGAGATCATGGACGGCCGCGTCAAGACCCTGCACCCGCGCCTGTACGCCGGGCTGCTGGCCGTGCGCTCGGATCGGTCGCACGTCGACGCCGCCGAGGAGCACGACATCGAGTACGTCGACCTCGTCTGCGTGAACCTCTATCCGTTCGAGCGCAGCGTCGCGCGCCGCCTGCCCGAGGCCGAGATCATCGAGAACATCGACATCGGCGGGCCGACGATGATCCGCGCGGCGGCCAAGAACCACGCCTTCGCCGCAGTCGTCACGAGCCCGGAGTCCTACGACGCGGTGCTCGACGAGCTGCGTTCCTCCGACGGGCGCCTGTCGAGCCCGACGCGCGAGTCGCTGGCTGCCGAGGCGTTCGCCTACACCGCCCGCTATGACACCGCTGTCGCGCGCTGGTTCGCCGAGAAGTCCGAGGACTTCCCGCCGCTGCACGTGCGCGCGTACGAGAAGGTCGCCGACCTGCCCTACGGCGAGAACCCCCACCAGCGCGCTGCCTACTACTCGCAGGTCGGCGCCCGGATGCACGTCCTCTCGCAGATCCAGCAGCTGCACGGCAAGCAGCTGTCGTTCAACAACCTGCTCGACCTCGACGCGGCGCGCAACCTCGTGCGCGAGTTCGACGAGCCGGTCTGCGTGATCATCAAGCACAACAACCCCTGCGGCGTCGCGCTCGGCAGCGGCGCGCTGAACGCCTACGAGCGCGCCTATGCGACCGACCCGCTGAGCGCCTTCGGCGGCGTCATCGCCTTCAACGGGCGCATCGACGCGGCGACCGCGCAGCGGCTCTCCGAGCAGTTCGTCGAGGTGCTGTTCGCGCCGGGCTACGACGACGACGCCCTGGAGATCCTCATGCGCAAGCCGTCGATCCGCATCCTGCAGGACGACGAGCGCCGCGCTCCGATGGTCGCCGAGCCGGACATCAAGCAGGTCATGGGCGGCCTGCTGATCCAGGACCACGACATCGACACGCTCGACCGCACCGAGATGGAGGTCGCGACGCAGGTGGCGCCGACCGACGACGAGTGGCGCGACCTGCTGTTCGCCTGGCGCATCTGCAAGCACGTGCGCTCCAACGCGATCGTCCTCGCGCGCGACGGCGCGACGGTCGGCATCGGCGCCGGCCAGATGAGCCGGGTGGACTCGGTGCGCCTGGCGGTCGACAAGTCGCGCGTGTCCTCGCTGCAGGGCGCCGTCCTCGCGTCGGACGCCTTCTTCCCCTTCAGCGACGGCCCCGAGATCGCGATCGGTGCCGGGATCACCGCGATCATCCAGCCCGGCGGGTCGCGCAACGACCCGGAGGTCCGCGAGGCGGCCGACAAGGCCGGCATCGCGATGGTCTTCACGAGCCGGCGCCACTTCCGCCACTAGGAGGTCCGGCTCGTGGGCGGCATCGAGCGCTTCGGCTCGGGCGGACCGTACGAGCAGCGCTTCGGCTACAGCCGCGCGGTGCGGGCGGGCGACCTCGTCTTCGTCGCCGGCACGACGGCCGTCGACGAGGACGGCGTGGTGCGCTGCCCGGGCGATGCAGCCGGCCAGGTCGAGGTCGTGCTCGACGCGATCGAGGCGGCGCTCGCGCAGGCGGGTGCGCGGCTGGAGCACGTCGTGCGCACGCGGATGTTCGTGACCGACATCAGCCGCTCGGAGGAGATCGGGCGCGCGCATGGCGAGCGCTTCGCGGCCTTCCCGCCGGCGACCTCGATGGTGCAGGTCGCAGCGCTGATCGACCCGCGGATGCTCGTCGAGATCGAGGCGGTCGCCTACCTGGGATGAGCTGCGGGGCAGACGCGCAAGGGCGGTCGCCATTGATCCACACAGCCTTCGCCGCGCCGTCGAAGACCTCGACGGTCGGCTCCTCGATCGCCCCGGCCGCCAAGGGCACGCCGTACGGGGCGCCCGTCACCAAGCCCTGACGCGGCGCGCACCGCGCTCAGCAGGGCTTTCGCCGCCGGGCCGGGGTCCGTCCGGCCGGGTGCGCAGAATCCCGCGCCCGTGATCGTTGCCGTCGCCCGCCCCGCCGCCGCATCTTGACCGTCCTGCGGGCCTGGCAGGAGCGCGCCCTGGAGCGCATGTCGGCGTGGGACGAGGGCACGTTTCTGCTGTCGGCCGCACCCGGCGCCGGCAAGACGATCCCCAGCCTCGTGTTCGCGCGCAGGCTGCTGGACGCGGGCGTCGTGCGCCGCGTGCACGTGCTGTGCCCGACGACGCCGCTGACGCACCAGTGGGCCGAGGCCGCCGGGCGCCTCGGCGTCCAGCTCGCGCCCGACGCCACCGAGCTGCTGGTGCCGAGCGACTTCCACGGCGTCGTGGCGACCTACGCCCGCGCGGCCTCCTCGGCGGCGCGCTGGGCCTCGCAGTGCGGGCGCGACACGCTTGTCATCGCCGACGAGGCCCACCACCTCGGCGAGGAGCTCGCCTGGGGAGAGGGCTTCGCCCGGGCCTTCGGCGCGACGAAGCGCTGGCTGCTGCTGTCGGGCACCCCCTTTCGCTCCGACCAGAGCGCGATCGCCGGCGTGCGCTACGAGGACGGCGTCGCGGTGCCCGACGTCAGCTACACGTACGCCGACGCCGTCCGCGACGGGATCTGCCGGCCGGTCGCCTTCATCCCCTACGACGGCATGCTCTCCTGGCAGTCCGGCGACGACGTGATCGAGTCCTCCTTCGACACCGTGCTGAGCACGCGCGAGGCCGGCCGCCGCTACCGCACGGCGATCTCGACGGACCTCGCCGACGGGCTGCCGCGAATCCTGCGCTCGGCCGACGAGCGCCTGAGCGAGGTGCGCGCCCAGGGCCACCGCGACGCCGGCGGGCTCGTCGTGACCGCCGACGCCGAGCACGCGCGGCGCGTGGCGACCGTGCTGGCGCAGGTCACCGGCCGCGCACCGGTGGTCGTCCTGCACACGGACGCGCGAGCGGCGGCGAAGCTGCGCGCGTTCGGGCACGGACGCGAGCGCTGGATCGTGGCGGTCAACATGGTCTCCGAGGGCGTCGACATCCCGCGGCTGCGTGTCGGCGTCTACGCGTCGGCGGCCAAGACGCCGCTGATCTTCCGCCAGATCGTGGGCCGCTTCGTGCGCACCCTGGCCGGGCGCGCCGTCGAGCACAGCTACCTCTTCCTGCCCGCCGACGGGCTGCTGCGCGCGCACGCGGCCGACGTCGAGACCGAGCTGCGCCATGTGCTCGAGCCGCCGAAGGAGCCCGGGCTCGGCGAGTTCGAGGAGCGCGAGGAGCGCCGCCGCACCGAGCTCTCTGCGGCCGATGCCTTCGTCCCACTGGACGCCGACGTCGCCCCGCAACTCGCGCTGTTCGGCGGCGGCCCGCCGGCGCCCGTGGCTGCCCGCACGCCGGTGGCGTTTGCCGGGCCGCCCGCGATCGCCGGCGAGCCCGCGAAGCTGCCGGCCTTCAAGCGTCGCGCGCGGCTGCGCGAGAAGCGCACGGGGCTCGTGCGCGCCCTCGCCGGGCTCGACGGGCGCTCGCATCGCGAGATCAACGCGTGGGTCAACGCGCAGACGGGGGCACCGGGCGTGCGCGATGCATCACTCGAGCAGCTCGAGCGCTCGATCGAGGTCCTGCTGGCCGAGCTCGACCGCCGCAGCCGGCGGCGCGCAAGCGCCTGAGCCGCGCCCGGCGCGAGGGGGATGGGCCGCCTGGGGCTCGAACCCAGAACCTAGGGGTTAAAAGCCCCTTGCTCTACCAGTTGAGCTAACGGCCCCGCGCATACCCCCAGGGGGAATCGAACCCCACTCTTCGAGATTGAAAGCCTCGCGTGCTAACCGGTACACCATGGGGGCCTGCGCCGAAACTCTACGGTCCGGTGGCCGCGGGTGCGGGAGCGGGCGCGATCAGCCGGGAAGCGGGACCGGCGGGGCGGGCGGAGCGGGAGCGACGCCGGGCGCCTCCGGGCTCGCCGGGACCGGCGGAACGCCAGGCGCGGCGGGCGCGGTGGGCGCGCCGGGGATCGCCGGCCCCGGTCGGACCGACGGAGCCGGGGGCACGGCCGGGGCTGCGAGGGAGGGAGCCGAGGGCACGGCGGGGGCCGCGCCCGACGGCCGCGCAGGCAGGACCGGCGCGCCGGAGGGCACGGCGGGCGCGGCGGGCGCGGCGGGCGCGCCGGGCGCGGCGGGCACACCGCCGGGAATCGAGGAGGCACCGACCGGGACCGCGGGTGTCGCGGACGCGCCGGTAGGGCTGCCGGGGGCTCGCACCGCGGGGACCGCCCCCGGAAGGCGGCCGGCCGATGCGGGCCCCGGCGTCGCGTCGTGCGACTGCGCAGCAT
>JAXDFS010000230.1:0-3569 GCA_034665465.1 Solirubrobacteraceae bacterium | reverse complement strand
CCCGGGACGCCCGCGCAGGTCACGGTCAGCCCCCGCCACGACCCGCTGGACGTCTATGCCTGAGCCCCCGCGCGAGCGCCGCGCCGCCGCGCTGCGCTACGACGCCGGATCCGACGCCGCGCCGCGCGTCGTCGCCACCGGCCGCGGTCGCGTGGCGGAGCGGATCATCGCCGAGGCCCGCGCCGCCGGGGTTCCGGTGCGCGACGACGCCGCGCTGGCCGAGGCGCTGGCGGGACTGGACCTGGGCGCCGACGTGCCAGAAGCGCTCTACCGCGCGGTCGCCGAGGCGCTCGCCTGGGCCTACCGCCTGGACGCCGCGACTCACTGACGCGTCGGGCGCGGGACCACCCGCAGCCCGACGAAGGTCGCATTCACAGTGCACGATGGCGCCGGACCATCGTCTGAGGTGAAGTGCCGGAAGCCCCCAGCAGGTCGGCGGCAAGCCTTCTGGTGCGGGAACGCTGATTACTCCAGATTGAAGGCCAGGCTCACTTAGTCACAGGGGCAGTCTCGACGCATGGAGGAATTTCGCATGGCTTATCGGCAGCGCAGGTCGCACTCGAACGGCTCGGGGCGTACACGCGTACGCCGCATCGCCGTGCTCGTGGTGCTCGCACTCACCGCCATCTCCGGCAGCGCGCTCCTGGCGGGCGCAGCCGTGCCGACGTTCCCCGACAACATCCTGATCTTCCCCAACCGCGACTTCATCAGCGTCCAGGGCTTCATGGACCACGCCGGTCAGACGGCGACGATCGAGATCACGCGCGCCGGCAAGGTCGTTGGCTCGGCGCAGGGCGTCATCTCCGGCGGCGACGTCGCCTTCGAGATCAACCACCCCGGCGGCGTCTGCTGGGGCAACGGCACGGCCCTGCAGGTGACCCCCGACATCGTGGCCGGCGACACCGCCACGATCAAGTTCGGCGGGACCGCCTCCGGCGACACGACGGTCCAGGCCGCCGAGGCCACGTCGGTCAGCTACGACGGGCTCAACACCGTCGTCGTGAAGGGTCCGGCAACGGTTGGGGCGGGGATCGACCCGACCAACATCGAGCAGCGGACGGTCAACCCCGACCTCGTGGCGACGATCGGCAAGCGCGACGTCCGCGCCGTGCCCGGCCCGCCTGTCACGGCGCCGAAGAGCGGGCCCGCCGGCAGCTACACCTCCGACCTGGCGCTCAACGCCGACGGGACCTTCACCGCGACCTACGTCTTCGACAGCCAGTCAGTCGCCGCGACGGTCGCCAACGGCGGTGGCGAGCGCGTGCTCACGTGGCAGCAGCTCGACCCCGCCGGCAATCGCCAGGGCGTCACGATCGCCGAGAAGGGCCAGCTCGGCGGCCCCGGATTCGGCGGCTGCCCCACCGGGCCGGCGCAGCAGATCCCGCCGACGCCGCGCAGCGTGTCGGTCGTGCGCCCGGCCTCGGACAAGACGACGATGCAGGTCAACTGGGCCAGCGTCACGGCGCAGCCCGGCGCGGACCCCGTCGACGGCTACAGCGTCGAGCTGATCGCCGCGACCTCGACAGCCGCCGGCCAGCAGCAGCGCGGCATCCGCACCCCCGTGGGCGTCACGAAGGCGTCGTTCACCGGCCTGGACGCCACCGAGACCTACGCGGTCGAGGTCCGCTCGACGGCCGGCGCGCACATGAGCGACCCCGGCGTCAGCAGCCCGCCGCCCGACCTCGGGCCGCCCACCAAGCCCGTCGCGTCGCCGGCCGGCGGGGCCAACAACACCTCGGCCGTCGCCGCACCGTCCGGCGTCACGCTGACGAGCAACGGGCAGATCTACTACACCACCGACAGCTCGTCGCCCGTCAACGGCGACATGCCGTCGGACACGGCCAAGCTCTACGCCGACCCGATCCCGGTGACCGGGCCGACGGAGATCCGCGCGGTGGCGCTGGACCAGGCGGGCAACATCAGCCCCGAGTTCCAGGGCTTCTACAAGGTGCCCGACGCCGCCGCTCCGCCGCCGGCTCCGAGCACGGCGCCCGACGCCCCCGCCAAGCCCACCGGCACGGGCGGGGCACACAAGGCCACGCTGCAGTGGACGGCGGGGCCGGCATCGATCACCGACTACCGCGTGTTCGCCTACAACGCCGCCGGGACCAGGGTCAGCACGACCGCCTCCAAGACGAGCAGCGCGACCGTCATCGGCCTGAACGCCGGCGACTCCTACACGTTCACCGTGGAGGCGAGCAACGACGGCGCCACGACGTGGAGCGCGGAGTCACTGCCGTCCGATCCGATCCGGGCGACCGACAGCGTGTCGATCACCAAGGTGACATGGAAGGTCGGCGACTTCAGGGTCACCGGCGCCGGCAGCGACGCCACCACGCCGGCGGGAACGGTCACCCTCCACAATGCGGCCACCGGGGCTGCGATCGGCCCCGACACGACGGTGACAGCTGCCGCCGCGCCGGCGACCGGCACGACGTTCGACATCCGGCTGAAGACCGGCACGGGGACCACCGCGGCGACCAAGCCGGCCAAGGTCTACGTGACGTCCAGCCTGGGCGGCAGAAGCCCCGACGTCGTCGTCCCCTAGCGACAACCGCCGCGAACGCCCCGGCCGGCTCTCGGCGGCCGGGGCGCGCGCAGCAGTCTCAGGCGACGTCGCGCAGCAGCTCGGCGTTGTTGGCCAGGGCGCGGCGCAGCGTCTTCTTCAGCTCGCCGTGGATCTGGCAGACGCGGCTCTCGGAGACCCCGAGGACCTCGCCGATCTCGCGCAGCGTGAGGTTCTTGACATACAGCAGGACCGCGACCTCGCGCTCGCGGCGCCCGAGGGCGGCGAAGGCGCGGCGGAAGTGCTCCTTGGCCTCGGTCTTGGCGGCTTCGCGCAGCGGGTCGAGGTCGGGGTCGTCGCTGGCGAGGACGTCGATGCGCTCGACGCTCGCACCGTCATGGGCGAGCACGAGGGTGTTCAGCGACGTCACGTCGGAGGTGATGAGGTCGCGCTGGCGATTGCGCAGCTCGGGCAGCGTCATGTTCAGCGCGTCGGCGAGCTCGGCGTCGTCGGGGGAGCGGCCGTGGATCGAGCGAAACTCGCTCTGCACGCGGCGCATGTCGCGCTCCCAGCGGCGCAGCGAGCGCGGCGCCCAGTCGCTGCGGCGCAGCTCGTCGATGACGGCCCCGTGGATGCGCGTCCACACGAACTGCTCGAGCGTCGCGCCCTTCTCGGGGTCGTAGCGATCGAGCGACTTGATCAGCGCCTCCAGGCCGGCGGACACCAGGTCGTCGACCTCGCAGCTTGCCGGCAGCTCGCCGATCTTGCGATAGACGATGAACTTCACGAGCGGCGCGTACGTGAGCACGAGGCGATCGCGCAGGCGCGGGGAGCCGCTGCGCTGGTACTCGTGCCAGAGCGCCATCGCGTCCTCGGACTCCATCCAGCGGCGCGGTGCGTCCGAGCTGCGACGACCGGTGGCGGGTGCGGCGGCGATGCGAGAGCGGGCCGATGTCGCGGGGGGCATGGCGTGCTTATCGGGGCAGTCCCCTCTCCGGCACGAGCCGGCGGGAGGATTTTCGGGCTGTGCGCGGCTCCGTGGGTAGGTTCGCCGGCCAGGTGG